>JBEKTA010000127.1:0-4461 GCA_049516515.1 Methanoregula sp.
TCTGCAAGGGCGTCTCCCTTGAACTGGGAGCAGACCGCGATGCCGGCAAACGATGGTATGCAGACTGCAACAGTGAGCCGGATCTCCCGGAGGCCGACTCTCTGGATCAGTTTCATGTCCTGCTGCACCTCACCGGCCCGGCGCTGGAAATGTAACCGGGTCGCGGAGATGATTGCATCCTGCCGGCCGGGAGTCAGTTCCTGTGTCGGCACCCTGATGGTGAGATCCCCGGACAGGCCGGCCCGGACCGTTTTCGGGACGGCAAGTACCGCATGGAAGATCCGGTCTTCGGCCCGGTCCGAGAGATCGCGGCTCTCCTCCGGCGAAGGGTCGTCCCCGTCGAAGATCTGGGCAACGGACTTAAAGGATGCCGTGCCGCTTGCATCTTTTGTATCGCTGGTGTGTGTCATGGCAGTGATCCTGTTTGTTTCAGGATTTCTGTTGGAGCAGGTCAGGATTAAAGTGTGCCCTTTCTCCCGGACTGCAATCTGAAACAATTATCAGGGCAGGGGAGTATCACTCATACCACAGGAACAGGAATTATGGCTGAATGTTCACCCGTAAAGAAGATGTCCACGAAGGATCTCCTGATTGTCATCGTGATCGCACTTGGCTCGTTCATGGCCGGTCTCGATGCGACGATTGTCAATATTGCCCTTCCTGACATCGCAAAAGCACTCGATGTCTCGACCGTGACGGTCTCGTGGGTGCTCAACGCGTACCTGATCATCCTCGTCAGTCTCCTCCTCGCCGCATCCAGGCTCGGCGACATGAAGGGATACCGGAATATTTTTCTTGGCGGCTTTGCCCTGTTTACCGTCGGCTCGGCGCTCTGCGGCCTCTCCCCGAACATCGATGCGCTGATCATCTCGCGGATGATCCAGGCCGTGGGCGGTGCAGTTATCTCCGCGCTCGGTGCGGTCATGGTCACGTCGTACCTGTCAGCATCGGTCAGGGGCCAGGCGCTTGGCATCGTTGCCATGTTCACGATGCTTGGCGCCGCACTGGGGCCGGTGGTGGGAGGTTTTCTCACGAGCGCATTCTCCTGGCAGTATATCTTCTATGTGAACCTGCCGGTTGGGATTATTGCGATCATCCTCGGGATGCACATCCTGCCACAGCGTGACCCGGTTGCCCCGGGGGCGAAGCTCGATGTCCCCGGGGTCGTGCTCGTCTTTGTCGCCCTTGGCACGCTGATTGTCGGCCTGACCTCGATCCAGGGAAGCAGCGCCGTTGTCGGCCTTGCGGCCCTCGTGCTCTCCGTGATCTTCTGGGCGCTCTTTGTTGCGTGGGAGCGGAAGGCAAAAGAGCCGCTGGTCAGACTGGACCTTCTCACGAACGAGGCATTTACGCTCCAGAACGTGAATGTCATGCTGATCCAGATGGCGATGGCCGGCGTCATGGTTATCATGCCGTTTTACCTCGAGCTGGTCAAGCACATCGCAACCGACAATGCCGGGACGATCCTCTTGGCGCTCCCGGTCGGCATGATCATGACCGCGCCCATTGCAGGGAAATTCTCTGACGTGATCGGGACAAAAAAACCGATCATCTTCGGGTTTCTGGTCTGCGCCGTGGCACTCATCCTTCTCTCGACGCTGTCGGTCCGCTCAAGCGTGGGCCACATCTGCATCTATCTCTTCCTCCTTGGCGCCGGTACCGGTATCGCGTTCTCGCCGCTCAACAGCGCGGTGATGGGCGAATCCCCGGCGCAGGAACGGGGTATGTCATCCGGCCTTGTCAAGATGATGACCAACCTCGGCTCATCCCTCGGTGTCGCGTCGGTGATGCTCGTTGCAACCGTTGTTGCCGGCCCGAAACTGGCCGAGATCTCCGCCCACCAGCTGCCCTCCATGGATCTTGCCGGTGCCTTTGATGCCGCGTTCCTGTTCTGCATGGTGCTCGAAGTGATCGGGATTATCCTGATGCTCAAGGTCCCGGGAAAGGAGCCTTCGGGGGAGCCTGAAGAGGCCGTTATGGGATTCTGAAATCCGGCATTGGATGCCCCCTCCCGGCGGCTGCCGGGCATTTTTTTGTTTTTACCCTGAAGGTCTCCTCATGAGACCCAGCAACATTATTGCCCCGTTCGCGCCGAGTACTACATCATGCGGTGTCCTGTTGCAGATCCGGGCAAAGAACCGGACACCCCCGCCCTTTCCGATGAAGCGTCCGCCTTCCTTCACGATCTCTGTGCGTGGCGTGAGCAGCTCGCCCGGAGCGTCGCCCGGAACAATATCGGGATGAGGAGCGCCGAGATCGCGCTTTCGGTGCACCGTACCCTGTTCCGGCTCTCTCTCCTTGCCATCGCAGAAGACCGTCATCTCATCTCCCACGGCACCCTCCGCCGGATCCTCGATGCAAAAGAGAGCGACATACGGCTCGCGGAATTGTTTGCAGACTCTGGCGATATCTGGGCTGAGCCGGAGGGATATACGGTCACCCCCTCCCGACACAAACAGACTCCTGTAAAACGTCCCGCGATCGATGACCCGGTAATAAAAACAATATCTGCCCGGCTCTCGTCCGCAGACCGGCCGTACGATTTTTCCCTGCTCTCCCTTGAAGAGATTGCCGGGGCCTTCGACCGGTACCTGACCCGCACGATCCGGAGATCCGCCGCCCACCAGGCCGTTGTCGACCGGCCGGATGCCGGGGCCGGACATGTGACTCCTACCCCTGCCCTCATGGATTACGCGGTGGAACGGACCCTTGCCGCAGCCCGGGATGGCCGTTCCCCGGACGAGGTGCTCCCGCTGCGTATCCTCGATCCCGCGTGCGGGGCCGGGGCTCTGTTGGTTCGGGCATACCACGGGCTTGTCCAGCCGCAGGGCACGCCGAACACGTTTGCGGAGAGGACCGATCTCCTGCGGCACACCCTTCACGGTCTCGATATTGATCCCCACGCGGTCGCGGCCGCCCGGATGCTGCTCGCCCTCGCGGCACTTGAAGGAGAAGACGCCGGGACGCTGTCCGACGGTTTTTTCCCGGTGTTCCGCGACCTTGCCGGGATCCTCACGGATACTATACGGTGCGGGAATGCGCTCGTCGGCCCTGAAATTGCAGACGATGAATCGTGGGCGTTCTGCCCGGCCCGGGAACGCCACACGCTCCGGCCGTTCAACTGGCATGAGGACTTTTCAGAGATCCTTCTTCCCGGAGGGTTCGATGCGGTGATCTGCTGCCCGCCCGGAAATCCGGTGCCGGTACGTGAATGGCTCCAGCAGTATGTCCAGCGGCATTTTTCCGTGTACGACCAAAAAGCCCCGGTCTCCTCTTTTTTTATCGAGAAGGGTCTCTTTCTCCTCCGGCCCCGTGGCGTGCTTGGCGTTGTGACCGGCGGCCGCTGGTTCCACGCAAAGTCCGGTACACCCTTGCGGGAACTGCTGCTCAGCAGGCAGATCGATGAGATCGTGATTACGGGTGATCCTGATGGGGGTGCCTGTTTCCTCCGGCTGGAGAACGCCCCGCCGTTGCACCCGTTTATGGTCCGGCTTGCGGGGTCGTCTCCGGCCGCACCCGGGGATTGCCCGGGATTCCCGGTTGACCAGCAGGCGCTTTCGACTGGGGGCTGGACGCTCCGCGACACGAGAAAGGAACTGCTGCTCGAAAAGATATTCCAGGCCGGGACACCGCTTGGGGACTACATTCTCGGGGAGATTCAGCAAGGTATTGCGATCGAACCGCCATTCGTCATCAGTGCAGAACAACGAAAAGAGCTGATTCGTGCCGACCCGCGCTGTAAATCCCTGCTGCGCCCGTACGTTGCCGGGGGAGAGATCGGGAAGTACAGTGTTTCGTCTCCAGAACAGTACTGTATATTTATCCCGCAGGGATGGACCGGGCGGCATCCCGCATCTGCCGGCCAGGCGTGGCGGTGGCTGAAGAAGCGGCATCCGGGCATCGCCCGGCACCTCAAAGCGCACGAGGATAATTTGAATGCCCGGCCTTCGCAGGGCGATTACTGGTGGGAGGTTGCGTATGACGCGGACGCGGGGGCCCAGGAGAAGGATCGGATTATTTTTACGGCTAAAAAATTCCCGGCACACTTCACGCTCGGGACCGGCCGGGCAGTGTTCGGCCGGCTGACCGGTATCATCCCGTCCGGGAGTCCGTATCTTCTGGGCATTCTCAACAGCCGGCTTGCCGCGTTTGTGCTCCGCAATCTCGCGGAGGAGGCAGGTGCACCGGGTGACCCTGGGCTGCCCGGTGAGATATTAGGCCGGTTCCCGGTTCCCACCCCGGACTTTGACGACCCGGACGATGCGGCCCGGCACGGCCGGATGGTCTCGCTCGTAACAGAGATGCTCGACCTGCAACGGTACCTGGGCTTGTCAGCATCGAAAAAGGAAAAAGGGATCATCGCACAGGAGATAGACTCGACCGACCGGCAGATCGATTCGCTGGTGTACGGGATCTACGGGCTTTCTATGGATGAGATCACTGTCGTGGAATCAGTTAAGC
>JBEKTA010000128.1:0-4456 GCA_049516515.1 Methanoregula sp.
CGGAGAAGGTGAGGCCATATTTAGCCGCATTTGGACGGCCGATCTCCTCCTCATATGGCCTCTGGCACGTAGAGATCGAAAGATGGCTGTTTTTTGGGGGGGTGCGATCCGGGCAGGGGGATACACGGTCCGGCATACTAAGTTCTCCGACGGAGAACTTTCTGGAAGTGGGAGTCTGGTGAGCGAAAAAGTGCAAAAAATGCTGCACTTTTACACAGTTTTTTGAGATGTGCCCGATACGTGGCCTGATTGCCAAAATACGCGAGAATTATGGCGCTGTAAAACGCTAATGTACGCTTTTGGGAGGCAGATCTCTTCTCATATGGGTTCCTGTATGGGGGAAATGAAATGAAGGGCTATTTTGGGGGTCGGGTCAGCTTCGGTCTTCTTCGTCGGTCCTACGCATACACGACCTCGCCAAGGATATAAGACCTGAGCCGTTTTTTTATCGCACCCTTCATGACGAGATCGACCGGGCGGGAAAAGAGATCTTCAAGATAGAACTTGCAGTCCATGTAATGGTCGAACGTTTCTTCTCCTTTTTTAAACGTCACGAGCACGTCCACATCGCTGTCTGGCCGCTCCTCTCCGCGGACATATGAGCCGAATACGCCGATGGTCGCAACACCGAACCGCTTTTTTATTTCAGGTTCGTGTTCGCGGAGGAGGGGTAAAGGATCCATGCTGTTATTTTCATATATGAACGGACTGACTAAAAACGTGTGGGTGAAGAAAAAATCGATCCATCGTAAGCACTATCTGGAAGCACGAACACTACTCTGGTACACAAAAAAGATCCACGGGCCACAAGACATGCAGGACGTTATCGAGCAGCATCTCAACGATATTATCCGGATATGCAAGGACCGGAAGGTCCGGCGGCTCGCGGTGTTCGGATCGGCCGCAGGCGACCGGTTCGATCCCACAAAAAGCGATCTCGATCTTCTCGTTGAATTTGAGCAGATGTCTCCTGCGGATCATGCCGAACAATATTTTGGCCTCGCAGAGGATCTTGGAAAATTATTTTCCCGTCCCATCGATCTCGTTGAGCCCGGCCCGATCAGAAATCCGTATTTCCGCAAATCGGTAGAAGAGACGCAGGTCGAACTCTATGCAGCCGCATGACACCCGGAAATATCTTTTCGACATCGCAGAAGCCTGCGACCTGATCGGGCATTTCGTTGCCGGCAAAACATTTTCAGATTACAAAACCGATTCGCTGCTCCGGTCCGGTGTCGAACGCCAGTTCGAGATCATTGGCGAAGCATTGAACCAGGCACTCCGGTACGATCCGGCTCTTGCCGCAAAAATCAGCAGCACCGCCCGGATCATTGCGTTCCGGAACCAGCTGATCCACCGGTACGCGGTTGTCTCAGACGATGTGGTCTGGGGCGTTATCGAAACAAACATCCCGGTGCTCACCCGGGAAGTAAAGCAGCTGCTCGAACGATCCGGCACTTAACGGAAATCGGGAGAGCGGCGCCACCAGATATCACCCTTCCCGCAGCCGCACGTTCCGGGGAGGGGCTGCCCGGGCAGAGCCGGGAAAAGAAGGCCTGTTTTGGAGGGTCGCCACGTAAACGGCGGAGATCTATAGTCTCTGTAGTGATCGGAGGACCCCGTAACTATATAGATTTGGAACAAAGTTCTATAAAAATTAGAAAAATCTATATTGTCCAAGTTCCATAAGAGTCAGTGGGCATACTGGTGATGATGCTCGGACTGATGGGAAGTCTGAATTCGACATCAACTCATTCTTTTGAGAGAAGTCATTTTTCCCGGCTCCAACGGGTCGGGTATGTGCAACGGACCGGACGCACGGCGGTTGACAGCGGGGGTTTCGAATACGAGATCCTGGATATTTACATCCTGGGCACCGGTTACGCGATACGGCTGGAAGACATGGTCAGGGCAATCGCAGAGCACGGGGCGGTCCGGATAGAAGAACTCTCCCGGGAATGGAAATATTATCTCGGCGCCCACTGCGGTCTTGCGCAGGTATCGGTCTCAGGAAAAGGTCTCAACATCGAGCTCTTCCCTGGCGGGCTGTACACAACCTCGCTTGTCGCACTCCGCCGGGTCATCGAAAGCAGGGAACGCTACGCTGCAATCGCAAAAATCCCGGAACAGCCGGTGATGCCGGCAGGGAAAGATCGGAGGATCTCCCCCGGGCAGCAGAGGATCAGCGCTTTTGCCTGAAATCCCGGCGGACATTCTCTTTTTGGACACTCGCTTCGAACAGCAGGGAGGGTCCCGGGCACGGCCGGGGCCGGCTCACTCCAGAAACCCGAGCACCCGTTCGCTGAACCGGTCCGGGCACTGGTACATCAGCCCGTGGCCGGCGCCCGGGAAGATGACAGGTTCGGCGCCCGGGATTTTTCCGGCAAGCAGCCGCGAGTTCCCGCCCGGGACCACCGCATCGGCATCCCCGGCAATCACGAGCGTCCGGGACCGGATTTTTTCGAGCCGGGAGAACGAACCGGGCCAGGACAAAAATGCCGCGAGCTGCCGGCCGGCGTTCTCCGTACTCGTGGTCTCCTCCACACGAGGACAATACCCGAACGGGTCGTGGGTGGTGAGCCACGCGGGCGGGAAGAGGAGCGGGAACATGCGGTTGAACACGTCTTCGATGGTGCCGCTCCTGTCGATGAGCCGGGAAAAAACATCCGGGTCGGTCCGCACCGCTTCGGCTCCCCCGCAGTCCCCGGCCACAAGGATGAGCCGGTCAACCTTCTCCGGGAACGCGAGCGCCAGCTCCTGCGCAATGCAGGCTCCCATGGAAAAGCCGAGCACATGGGCCCGGGCAATCCCAAGCGCCGCCATCAGGCCGGCCGCGTCCCGGGCAAAGAGCGGGACCGAGAACGGCTCGTCCGAAGCACCCGAGTACCCTGTGCCCCGGTTGTCAAAGACGATCACCCGGAAGTGCCGGGAAAGTTTCTCAATGACCGGCGGGTTCCACGTGTCCATCGCTGACGCGAGGCCGTTGATGAGCACGAGCGGAAAACCGGTACCATATTCGCGGTACGCGAGCGTCACGCCACGAACGGTACAGGTCTCCGGTGGGGGCAGGGCCATGAGACGATCTTGGTCACCGGAGATGATAGAACATTCCCGCAACCGACCGGTGCAGCCACTACCCTTAATGGGGAACAAGACCCCACTATCTGATCTGTAATGTCGTCTGCCGGACTCGCCAAGCGCTGTCTTGTTCTCCTCATCGGCCTTTTTTTTATGGGCCTTGGGATCAGCCTCGTCACCCGCTCGGCCCTTGGGACATCGCCGATATCGAGCGTGCCCTGGGTGATCAGCCTTGCCCTCCCGGTCACATTCGGCGAATTCACCTTTGCTATCACCCTGCTGTTCTTTATCGCCGAGGTTCTGATCATGGGAAAGACGTTTCCAAGGCTCCAGTACTTCCAGATCATCGTCGCCCTGTTCCTCGGCACCTTTGTCGATGTGGGCATGTTCCTCTCTGCCGGTGTGAATCCGGGGGTCTACCCGGAACAGATCGCCATAGTGCTCCTGGGCTCCGTCATCCTCGCGCTCGGGATCTTTTTGCAGGTTACGGCCAATGTCATCTTAAACCCGGGCGAAGGCCTCGTGCGGGCCATTGCGGAAAAAACGCACAAACGGTTTGGGATCGTCAAGGTCATGTTCGATTCCACGCTTGTTGTGAGTGCCGCAGGTATCTCGTTTGTCGCATTCGGTACCATTCAGGGCCTGCGGGAGGGGACCGTCATCTCTGCGATCCTTGTCGGGTACATCATCCTCGGCTTTGCCCTCTTTTACACCCGGTACGATCTCGGGAAATACCTTGAGGATTAAACCTGCCGCATAGGGCCCGTCACTAAAAAAAGAGAGTGCCTACAGGCGTTTCAGGACATGGCTTTCGCGGCCTGCTGCAATGCCGGGGCAAGTTTTGCGAAGATCGGGCTGTTTGACGGTGTCGCGTAGACAAGGTACTGGCCGACCACGAGCAGGTTGCCTACCGGTTTTCCCTTGCCAAGCGGATGGGAATTGTAGAGCCGGATCGCCGCATCGCGCGACTCTGCGCTGTCAAAGGCCTGTGTCGCGATGATCGCCGTGTCGCCTGCCGGGTCGGTGAGCGTGTAGGTCTTCCCGCCGACAGCCCCGGTCTGGTTCCAGAGCGTGCCTTTCACGCTCACGATCGAGATACCGGCGGCATCGGCCGCTTCCTTTACCGGTTCACCGGCCACCGTGTGGTACGGCGCCTCTCTATAGATTACGCCGAGCATCAGGAAGGGCACCAGGAACATCACAACAAGGAAGACCGCAAGGCCGATCTCGCCGTTCTTACTTAAGGTCATGACTTTTCACCTCCCGGGGATTTCTTAAGCCAGCCCGGGTGCTTGAATTTCAAAAATACGAGCGGAGGCACGGCAAGGAGGAACGTGCCGAGCAGGACGGAAAGGACATAGGTGATGCCACTTGAGAA
>JBEKTA010000129.1:0-4414 GCA_049516515.1 Methanoregula sp.
CACGGGAGGCGAACCCCTTCAGCATGGATGACCGAAAAACCCTCACGTACGATCTGGTTGATGATCCGCCACGCTGCCGGCTGCGAGAGTTTCCCGTACGGCACCCCCATCACGGCGCCAAGCGGGTTTAAGGCACAGTTATACAGGGTCTTTGCCCAGAGATCCGAACGTATCTCAGCACTTCCTTCGGTACTGATGCCTGCCTGCTTCATGCAGTCCACGAGCCTTTTTACCGGTACATCGAGCCCTGCCGGGAATCTGCCGAGTTTTGCTGGGCCGGCCTCGACCGAGACGTGTACCCCGGCATCTCCCTGCCATTCAAAGCCGGTGATGATCATCCCACCGATCACCGTGTCCGTATACCGGCTGATGATCTCCTCGTTCCCGATCCCGTTCTGGAGACTGACGGTTTCAGTAGCGCGAATGGCTGCCGCGTACTGCCGGCAGATCGCTTCGGTGTCCCGGGACTTGGCTGTGATGATGATATAATCATAACAGGCGTTTTTTGGGATGTTATCAGAAACGCTGAACCGGAATGTACCCGTGCCCCAGATGCCGGTCAGCCGGAATCCTTTTGCATGGATGGCATCGGCCGTCTGTTTCCGGGTGATCGCGTGGACATCGCAAACGCTGGAGAGTTTCGCGGCGACCGCGAGGCCGACCGCACCTGCTCCAAGCACGAGAATCTTCATCGTATATCTCCGGAACCAGTATTGTATTTTTCCGGATGGCAATTAGAGATACCGAAAGAATCCGGCAGCTGGCCGCACATTTTAGTTCACTTCCCCGCACGTTTTTTGCCTTTCTGCTCCAGCAAAAGAAGCAGTTCCTTGATCTCGAGTACCGGAGAGAAACCGCCAATACCGTCAGCCGCCACGATCCGGTGGCAGGGAACAACGAGCGGCGTCGGGTTATGCGCCATCGCACGCCCCACCGCACGCGGCGAGGTGCCCACCAGTGCCGCGATCTGCCCGTACGTTGCGGTACTGCCGTACGGCACATCCCGCACGGCCCGGTAGATCCGGGCGGAGACCGTCTCTCCTTCACATGCGATGGTATCCATCTCCGACAGATCGACCATGTGGCCCGCACAGTATTTCCGGATCGGCGCCGGCACCGTCCCGGGGATGCCCGTCGGGGCGAACCGGACCCGGTGGATCATGTCCCCGCTCCACCAGACATGGACATGCCAGAGACCGAGCCGACAGGATCCCCCGGTCACTTCCATTTCGCGATCACCTCGCGGAACTGCGTGCTGTCGCACTCGATCATCTCTTCCTGTATCCAGACGGGCAGCGCCGATTTCACATGTTTTTCAAGGAACCGTCGCTCGCCGAGCACCAGCACCCCGCGATCCTCGGGAGTGCGCAGCACGCGCCCGAGTGCCTGGAGTGCCTTGTTAATCGCCGGCAGCGTGTAACAGAGGAACTCGCCCTCCTCGCCGTACTTGTGACGGAAGTACTCGATGACCATCTTCCGTACCCGGTTAAAGGGGGCAAGGGGGAGACCTATTACCATCGCCCCTGAAAGCATCTCGCCCCGGTAGTCCAGCCCTTCGCTCCACTTGCCACCGCACACCGCGAACATAATCCCCGATTCGCCCTGCGAGGGAAGGGAAAGGAACTCGTTGAGCGCAGCGCCGGCACCCGCCGCGTCGCGGGGCTCGATATAGATTTTGCGCCGGCTGATCGTTTCGGCAGCGAGCGAGGCGTAGGATTCGAGGATCTGGTAACTGGGGAAGTAGATCGCCCGGTTCTTTTTGAGCACGGCAAACGCGGCGATGTATCGCACGATCCGGTCCGTGTTCTCCTTGTTCTGCCGGAGGGAATAAGCGGTGGTAATGTCGGTTGCGCAGCAGATGAGCCGGTTCTCCTTTGGGAACGAATTGGGCAGCGCAAGGGTGGTCACCTTCGCGTTGTTGAAATAGAGGCGCCGGTAACTTTCGACCGGTGAGAGCGTACCCGAGATCAGGATGCAGCAGGCGTGCTGGGAGCAGATCTCGGTGAGCGGGGCGGACGGGTCGATGTTTCGCACCTCAAGGATGATCCCCTCATCGGTCCTTTTGTAAACCGTAAGGTATGCAGGATTATTCGAGGACTCTGAGAGCCGGTACATGAAAACGGTCAGGCGCTCGATCGCGGTCTCGCGGAACTCACCGGCCTTCTGGTTCCTGTCCCGGATCGTCTCTGCCAGACCCATGAGCTCGTCGACAATATCGTCCATGTCCTTCCAGAGAGAGCCACGAACGACCATCCGGTCAAAGATACCGGGATCGAACCAGTCTTCGGGTTCGGTCGAGTTTGAAAGGCCCCGGATAAACTCGGTGAGCCGGGGGAGGACGTGCTGTACTGCTTCTGCTCCCTTATGATGGCGTTTCATGCCCGAGAGCTCGCGGATCGCCTGCTCAAGATCTTTTTGTGCGAGCCCGATGCTCTCGATCGACTGGATCGTATCCCCGCAGTTGTGGGCTTCATCGATTAAGAGCATCACGTCCTGTGACTCGACATTGAGGTTCGCATACAACTGCTCCCGGATATCACGGTCGAAAAGGTGGTGGTAATTAAGAATGATGACGTCCGCGTTCTTTGCCGCGTGCATCATCAGCTCGTACGGGCAGATATCGCCGGCAAAACCGGCCAGTTCCTGCGGCCGGACGGGATCGGTAAGCACCCGCTCGGACTTCGAGCGCACCGTAGTCGAAGGCACCATCTTAAGGCCGCCGGTGTCCCCGGGCACGAACATCTTGCTCGCGATAAAATAGGGGCAGATGAGCGGGTGCTCCCGGTCCATCCTCCGTATCTGCTGGACAATAAACGGATCTTTTATAGGGATAAGGGCCCCTTTCTCCGCCCGGTCGCGCATGAGCGAGGATGAAAATGTCTTGACCCCCTCGCAGCGCCGGTACACATCACCTTCGCCACCCAGGGGACACATGCTCTTTTTCCCGACCAGGTACACGATCTTTAATTTCGGTTGTTTCTTTTTGACGAGTGCCAGCTCCCTGATAAAAGTGGTAAGCTGGCTGACCGTGCGGACAGCAATCACAATCTTCCTGTTTTTGCGTTCGGCAAGAAGGGACGCAACCACGCTCGACTTCCCGCTCCCGGTCGGGGCGTCGATCATACCGATCCCGCCCTCCCGGGCGACCTCAGCGGTAAATGCAAGCATCTCACGCTGGTGGGGGCGGTATTCTGAATACGGGAAGAAGGGATCGAAACTGTCCATTGCTAAAATACGGTTGGCGTTACAGGGTTTTATGGGCGTCGGATAGGACACGCATATTTTTGCACATCAACAGGCTCAATACTAATATTCCCGTACAACCCATCTGTTCTCATGGCAGTCCACCCCATTGAGTACCGGTACGGCACACCGGAGATGCGAGCCGTCTGGAGCGAAGAGAACCGGTTCTCCTGTGTCGTTGCTACGGAAGTTGCGCTCGCACAGGCTGAGGCAGCGCATGGCCTGATCCCCGGGCCTGCGGCCGGGGAGATCGCACAGAATGCACAGAATGCATCCCTTGCCCGTGCAAAAGAGATCGAAGCAGAGATCAGCCACGACATGATGGCGATCGTAAAAGCGATCTCAGAGGTCTGCGGCGATTCGGGGAGATGGGTGCACTACGGTGCTACTTCAAACGATATCCTTGACACGGCAACCGGCCTCCAGCTGGCGCAGGCAATGGACCTTATCGATGCAAAACTGCGTAACCTCCTCGGGGTGCTGATACACAGGGCAGAAGAGACGACGTCTCTTGTAGCAGTGGGGAGGACGCATGGGCAGCAGGGAGTGCCCATCACGTACGGCCTCAGGTTTGCCATCTGGGCAAGCGAGGTGGGCAGGCACATCGAGCGGCTCGAACAGCTGCGCCCCCGGGTCGCGGTCGGGCAGATGACCGGCGCGGTGGGAACACAGGCAGCGATCGGGCCAAAGGGGATGGATGTACAGGCAACGATGATGCAGCACCTCCACCTCTCTTCTGTGGATGTCTCAAACCAGGTGATCTCACGCGATCGGTACGCGGAATACTTCATGTTCCTTGCCAATGTCGCAACCACACTCGACAAGATGGGGATCGAGATCCGCTCGCTCCAGCGCACCGAGATCGGCGAGGTGGAAGAGGCATTCGGCGCAAAACAGGTGGGCTCGTCCACGATGCCGCACAAGAGAAATCCCATAAAATCCGAACAGGTCTGCGGCCTCGCGCGAATCATCCGTTCCTCGGTCGAGCCCGCGCTCCTCAACAATACACTGTGGGACGAGCGGGACCTCACCAACTCCTCCTGCGAACGGGTGATTTTTCCCGAGGCCTCAATCCTTACCGATCACTGTCTCCGGCTCATGACGACCGTGCTCGACAAGCTCGTGATCAACCGTGCAGCGATCCGGCGCAACCTCGCGTTCCTCCACGGGA
>JBEKTA010000130.1:0-4371 GCA_049516515.1 Methanoregula sp.
CAGGCCGACGCGCTGGTGACGGGCGATAAGGATTTGCTAGCGCTGGCCGGGCTCTATCTGATGCTGTACGCCCCGTTTGTGGCCGGCGGTTTTACTATCACCCCGTTTGCCACCTCCCATGATGCAGCAGAGCCCTGCGGGTTTGTGATCCGGGAGAACGGGGTGATGCTTGGGTACTGCACCGATACAGGCATCCTCACCCCCCACATGCTGGACCTGCTCCGGCGCTGCGACGGCCTTGTACTTGAAAGCAACCACTGTCCGGAGATGCTCGCAAACGGACCGTATCCCGAGTCCCTGAAACGGCGGATACGATCCAGCCGGGGACACCTCTCAAACCCGGCTGCCGCAGCAGCGCTCCGGGTCTTCGGAAAAGACGTGCCGCAGGTGGTTCTCTCCCACTTAAGCGAGATCAACAATACACCGGACCGTGCGTGGGCGAGCGCACGCGATGGCTTCGGGCTTTATGCTGAAGAAAAGAGCCTGATTGTGGCGACCCAGAGGGGTTCGACCCCGGACTTCCCGCAGGAAGTCCGGTTGTAGTCATTTTATTACCGGAGCGCCCGTACAAGCGATTCCTCAAGTTCCTTGAACCCGTAGGGTTTTACAAGGGCCGCCACAAAACCACCAGTGGCAAAACTAACGACGAGGGGGTGGGCGGCATATCCGGTGGAGACGATCGCCCGAACGCCGGGATTAATTGTCTGGAGCCGGGAGAGGGTCTCCTGTGCCCCTTTCCCACCCGGCACCGTTACATCGAGGATAACCGCATCGAACGGAACGGCACCGGCCTGTGCCCGGTCATACAGATCGATGGCCACGTCGCCGTTCTCTGCCACGGTAACCTCGTGGCCCAGAAACGAGAGCATCTCACTTGTGGCCGAAAGGATCGCCGCTTCATCGTCCATCAGCAGGATCCTGTACCGTACGGCCGTACCCTTTTTCCTGACGCCAGCGCTCCCGGGCTGCTTTTTTGGCACCTGTGCCCCGCGTTGTGTGTCGGCCTCCTTCTCCGGAAGCAGGAGGGGCGTGTGCAGCTGGCGGGCGTGATCCCGCGCCCGCAGCACGCTTGCCTCAGCGCTGTCCAGATGCTCGAACACGCGATCCTTATGGGGGCACGACCTGCGAGAAAGCTGGATGTTCGCGAGCGCGGAACTGAGCGAGTTATTGATATCGTGGGCAATCTTTCGCACTGCCGGACCGGCGTACGTCCCTTCACCTCCACCGTTCCCACCGGTTGCCGGTTCCCGGGAATGCCGGTAGACTGCCGCCCCGATTACCTGACGGAACTGCCGTGTCCCGAACGGCCGGACCAGGCACCCGAACAAAACAGGGGTGCTCTTGCGCAGAACCGGGACGTCCTCATCTGAAGCGGCGACCAGCACTACCGGAATATTGCAGAGTGTCTGGAGTTTCTTTACCGCTGCCGGGGTTCCCATGCCCCCACGAAGATGGGTATCCATCAGCACAAGATCCGGATGAAGGGCCTTTGCGAGCGCGATTGCCTCTTTCCCGGAAGAGGCCGGTGTCATCACCCGGTATCCCGCCGCCTCTGCCAGGTACGCGAGTTCGTTTGCGTCCATTGCATCACCCGCTGCGATGAGGATACGCACTACGGTCATGGAGTGGCCTCCTCACGTTCCCGGGAAACCGTTCTGTCTTCACCCATACCTGTCGTCATATGTCTTCCCGTCATTGCACCTCAATCTTGAGCAGTTTCATACAATACTGGTCGATGGCGTCAAACATCGCCTTCTTTGCCCGCTTGACTTTTTTTGTGTCGTCTGACTGAAAATCGTGCGCCACGTACTCGATCAGCGTCACAAAAAAATGCTGCGGGCCGAAGCGTTTTTTGATCTCGTCCATGCAGGCCGCCGCCTCAACCTGCTTGCTGCTCATCATCTCAAATGAGTAGTCCAGCAGGAGGAGCGCCTGTGCCGGGATGCTCTTATTCACGGCAAGTTTCCGGAACCGGAAATAGGTGTCCATGCGGCTGGTGATGATCGAGAGTTTGAGGCCATAGTAGATCGGCTCGATATCATCAGGATACTGCTGGGTCATCTGCTTGACGACTCCTGCAACACCACCGGCGTCCCGGTTCTCGAGTTTGAGTTTATAGAGCTCGCGCAGGAAGAACATATCGTTGTAGAACCGCTCGATCGCGATGTTAAGGAGCTCCTCTTTTATGTCGCGTTTCCCGTCTCGGGATGCCTTTTCGATCCCGATGCGGATAAACTCGCGCTCGCTGGGGAACCATTCGATCGCCTGCTTGATCATGAACCAGAAGATCTTGATGATCCGGGGGTCTTCAGCAATTTCGAGATCCTGAAGCCGGTTGATCGGAGGATTGAGCCGGATGAGCTCGATCATCTGTTCCCGTGCGGCAAGCGACATATTATTGGGACGCTGGGGTCCCCCGACCCTCTCGACCTGGGTCTGCTGGGTGGAGAGGACGAAATGGCAGTACGCGATCGCCGGGCAGATGATGACATCAACAGACCGGTACTTCTTGAGCTGCTCGGCAGCCTCTGCATACTTACCGGTATTGATCATCTTCATGCCGAGCAGGATATCGTAGACTGCACGACCCCGGTTCCCGCGCTTGGTACGCATGGCATAATCGAAAAGTTTTTCCACAAACGGGATGTCTTCGGATCGTGTCGACGCTTCGAGCACCGCAAAGGCCATTGCATCGATAAACGGGTCGTAGAGATCGTCACCAAGGCCCGGGAGTGTTTTGTCAAGGGACGTGATGACCTGGCCAAAAAAAACCGGAATGTTGGCATCGATCTTTTCGCTGTTCGTGGCGATATAATCGGTAAACTCCTTTTTTAGTCGCTCCAGTCTCAACCGGATAACGGCTTCGGGCTGCCACTCTTCACCCATAGGGATAATCCACGACCTGCACTGCATGAACTATCGGCAGGTCATTAAAAATACTTTTACCTTTATTATGGGAACTGGAGAAAACGGGATCCGGACGAGACCACAGTTTACGGCGTTACAGTAAAATGTTAATGCTCCAGCGGCCAACTCACAAAACAGAAACATCATGCTCTTCTTAGAGTTCTCCCGGTGCTGCGAAGAGATTGAGGGCATCTCCGGCCGCCTCGACATGATCGATGTGATAAGCAGGGTCCTGCCCGGGCTTTCACCGGAGGAGCTACCGGTCTTTGTCCGGTTTATCATGGGGCGGATATTTCCCGACTGGAGCCCGCAGAAACTCGGGATCGGCCCGAACCTGCTCTACGAGGCAGTCCGTCAGGTCTCAGGGGTAAAACCAGGAGTCGTAATCGACCGGATCAACAAAAACGGAGATGTTGGACGGGCGGTGGAAGAACTCCTGTCGAAAAAATCGCAACTCTCGTTGTCCCATCAGGATCTCGACATTGTTGAAGTGTACAACAAACTCATCAGCATAGCGGCCCGGGGCGGGGCAACCTCCCAGAAAGAAAAGATGCGTACGGTCATGCTGCTGCTCGGGGATGCGAGCCCGCTCGAAGGGCGGTACCTGGCCCGGATCATGCTTGAGGAACTCCGCATTGGGGTCGGTGAGGGAAGCGTCCGTGAAGCAATCGCAAAGGCGTTCTCCGTGGACCCGGCCCTGGTAGAACATGCGATGCAGGCCAAAAACGATCTGGGCGAAGTGGCGCGCCTCGCACGGATCGGTCCGGATGCCCTTAAAGATGTCCGTATCACTCCCTTCCACCCGGTGCGGATGATGCTTGCCCAGCAGGGCTCAATTGCCGGTATGGTTGAGGAACACGGGGCAGTTGCGGCAGAATTCAAATACGATGGCTCCCGGTTCCAGTTCCACAGGGAGGACGGCCGGGCCATGATGTATTCCCGCCGGCTCGAGGACGTCAGTGCCGCACTTCCTGACGTGATCGGGCTCCTGCAGGGCTCGACAATCCACGACGTGATCCTCGACGGAGAGGTGATCGCCATAAAAGATGGCAGGCCGATGCCGTTCCAGTCCGTGTTGAGGAGGTTCCGGCGCCGGCACGACATTGCCGAAGCGCAGGAAGAGATCCTGATGGTGCCCAATGTCTTTGATATCCTCTATCTTGACGGCAAAACCCTGATCGATCTCCCGTTCCTGGAACGCCGGAAAATTCTCGTGGATGTGGTCACGCAGTACGTGGCCCCGCAGGTTGTAAGTGCAGACCCACAGGTAATCGAGGACACCTACAACCGTGCGCTTGCCGCAGGCCACGAGGGTATCATGCTCAAGGTCCCCGATTCTCCCTATACCCCGGGCCAGCGGGGAAAGAACTGGATCAAGATCAAGCCGGAGGTGGATACGCTCGACCTCGCGGTCATCGGGGCTGAATGGGGCGAGGGAAAACGTGCCCATGTTTTTGGTTCGTT
>JBEKTA010000131.1:0-4306 GCA_049516515.1 Methanoregula sp.
CCTGTTTTAGTAATCCCGGATCTCAACGAACTCCCGGACATCCATGAGGCCTTTCATGGCCTGTGTCTGGACAAAGCGCCCGCCTTCGCGGATCGCAGCCATCGGGTTCGTGCCACCGACAGCAGCGATGGAAACATACTGCGGGCTTCCCGGTACCCCAAGCAACGGGACGTTGGGGACGCCAACTTCGAGGATGCCGGTGAAACTGCTTTCTGCCAGTTCGTCGAGCACACTTCCCACGAGCGGTTCTGCTTCCATGTGGAACTCCCGGATATTCGCGAGGATGTTCCCGCTGCCTTTGCGCATCACATCGTTTACCGACGTGATCTGCTGGGAGATGAGCACCTGTAACGGATCGATGGTCGTATACTCGTAGAGGATGATATGCGTGAAACGGAGCGGGGCCCGGTTCTCGATCTCGACCACGCCGCCGCCAATCGGGGTGATCGGGACACCCCGCCGGATCAAAAGACCATCGATCGTGATGCTGCAGATCGTGCAGATGGCCGTGCGCCCTTCGGGTACGATGAAATCAGCGATCCGCTCTCCTGATGAAAAAAACTTTACCAGCCCGCTGACGGAAACCCCGGTCTTGTAGGCGTCCTTTAAGATCGAAACGGCGTACTCGAAGTCCTCGTTTTTTACAAGCGAGAGATTGTAGACGACAGTTCCGGTTCCCGTGGCGGGATCATAGGTCACCTGCATCGCGTAATCATCGATACTCTGATCGACAAACTTGAGCGGACGGGTCATTGTAGTGATTTTGGGCTATTACAATAGAAAAATTGTTCTATAAGCCCAAGGTAATCCTTATATGATGGAACACGACATGCGGGAAAAAGCCAGGAATGCGATGAGGCTCATTCTTGAAGCTGCAAAGTTTGAAGTCGAAGAGGTGGACGAGCCTCTGGATCTTTCTGCGGTCCGGGACGGGGAGTGCCTCCTTGTGCTCTGTTCAAACGAGGCCGAGCTCATCGGGCAGTTTGACAAGACCAACTACAGCCTGATGGTTGACGATCAGGAGATGACCTGCAAGAAGCTCCTCTTCACCCTGGAAAAGGATATCTCAACAGAGAACTGTACCCAGTGGGGTATCGACGAGTTTGTCCAGTATGCAGGGGAAGCGGTGCTTGCCGATATCGTCGCGCAGGAACTCAAACTCGACCTCACGCCGGGCAAGGGAAAGGCAAAGAAGGCGGCCGCGGGAGCAGCGGCAGGCCCGGCAGAGGCAGCAGAAGAGGAGCCTTCCGGTATTTCGCTTCTGCACTTCCCGGTCAAACTTTCCGAGCAGGCTGCTATCCGCACCGCAGGAATACAGGGAGCAGCAAAACTCCGGTTCATCCCCTACTACCTGATCCACTACGCGAGCAGCGGGGAGCAGGTGTACAAGGACCGGCGCGTCCCCTTCGATGCCGACGGCTGGGGTGCGATCAACGCCATCAACGGGATCAAGCTCGATCTCGATGGCAAACTGGTCGAGGATACGGAGATCCCGGCAAACGCGGAGGTCTCCGATGCGCATATCACCAAAGAAGAGGCCACCGAACGGATGGTGACCGAGCTCATCGAACGACTTACCCAGAAAGTCCGGATCAAGCAGGAGAAGGGCGATGCGATCTTCTACGAGGAAAAGACCTTAAAACCGGACCGCAAGAACATCACGGTCGACACAAAACAGGTCTATATCCCGGTCTGGCAGATCCGGGGCAAGAAGATCGTCGAGGTCAATGCCTTCACCGGGGAGCTCCTCTCTGAGCCGATGGACGAGGGTGTCGAAGTCTTCTGATCTTGTTCGCATGATCGTTGTTCTTGGCGGGGGTCCTGCCGGGCGGATGGCCTCAGTACGGCTCGCAACGGCAGGAAAAAAGGTCACGCTTGTCGAACCCAGGGGAAAATCCCGGGGGATCGGCGGGCAGTGCCTCCATTTTGGCTGTATACCGGTCTGTGCCCTCAATGATGTTGCCCGCATCATCGGCCAGGCACGTAGGTTTTACGAGCGCGGGATGACCGATGCCGTCCCGGCGCTCCGGTTCTCAAACGTGATGGACGAGACGCTCGCGGTCCAGCAGAAGATCGCCGGTATCCTTGACCACGAGACCGTAAGCGCCGGGGTGGATGTGGTCTACGGGAAAGAGGGGCGGGTGGACGGCCCGCGAGTTTTTATCGGGGACGAACTGGTCGAGGCAGAAGCCACGATCATTGCCACCGGTTCCCGACCGAATATCCCGGATATTCCGGGAGTCGCCCTTCCCGGGGTATACACTCCGCACACACTCTGGGATCTCCGCGAAATGCCGGAAAAATTCACCATCATCGGTGGAAGCGTGATGGCGGCGGAGTTTGCATATATCTTCCAGATGTTCGGGAGCGAGGTAACCATCCTCTCCCGGAGCGGTTTTCTGAAAAACCTCGACAAGCACCTCAGGGCCATCGCCATTAAGGAACTTTCCGACGTGGACATCCAAGAGAGGACAGAGGTGACCGGGATCACCGGCACGTCCCGGGTTACGGGAGTCCAATACTCTGCCGGGGGAAATGAAGCATCCGTTGAAACGAACGCTGTGCTGCTCGCTGCCGGCCTTGTGCCGAACTCCGGGATGGTAACCGGGATAGAAAAGGGGCCGGGCGGGGAGATCGTAGTGAACGACCGGATGCAGACGAGTGTGCCCGGGATCTACGCCTGCGGGGATGTGGCCGGGGCACCGTTCCTAACCCCGGTTGCCCGGCATGAAGGGATCGTCGCGGCCGACAATATCCTCGGGAAGGAACGGCACATGGATTATTCCCATATCCCGCAGGCGATCTACCTTGCCCACGATCTCGCGTTCTGCGGGACCGGTGGTGAAGGGAGCGCATCGCTTGCCCTTCCCGGGCCGGCCGGGCCGGGGACATACTGGTCGGTGCCGTACGGCAATACCGGGCTTGCAAAGATCTTTGCTGATCCGGCATCGGGCGAGATCACCGGGATATGTGCCGCAGGGCCGACGGGGGGAGTCGTTGCCGGGTATCTCGCGTTTCTCATGCAGCGGCACATATCCGTGCATGACTTCGAGGAGTTTATCGAGGTCCACCCATCAACGGATGGCGTAAACGGCCTCGCGAAGTACGCCTCGGAACTGTTCAGGAGACATAACCCCCCGTAAAACCTGTTTTTGTCGCGTTCCTGTTGTTTGTACGCTGATGATACCATGTGGTCGTGGCAACGACCATTTTTACCATTCCTCCTGATGGTTGTCGACGTGCAATCCGCCGCTGTAGGTATTATTACGCTTGACACCGAAGGTATAAGGTACAGCTTAAAAGAGCGGAGCATTCTCGTGACCGATCCTTCTGAAACTCTTGCATTTGACCAGACCCGGCTCGACAAAGTCCGTGTACTGCGGGAAAAGGGCGTCGACCTCTACCCCCCCACGTTTGACCGGAAGAACACGATAGCGGACATAAGGACAGCGTTCGCGGAGATCACCCACGAGAAGAGCGAAGAGAGCGTTTCCACCGCAGGACGGCTCTACATCATCCGCAACCACGGGAAGACCATCTTCGCCGACCTCGGGGATGAGAATGGCAAGATCCAGCTCTATATAAGGAAGGCAGACCTCGGCGACGAGGTATTCGATTTCTTCAACCAGTTCATCGAGCGGGGCGACTTTGTCGGTGTAACCGGCCACGTCTTCCGCACGAAACTGGGCGAGATCACGATCTGGGTGGACAAACTCACCCTCCTCTCGAAGGCGGTCTGCTCCCTCCCCGAGAAATTCCACGGTCTCACCGATGTGGAGAAACGCTACCGGCAGCGGTACGTCGATCTGATCGTAAACGAGGAGAGCCGTCAGGGGTTCCGGAGCCGGAGCCGGATCATCTCGTCCATCCGCCGGTTCCTGAACGACCGTGATTTTCTCGAGTTCGAGACCCCCATCCTCCAACCAATCTACGGCGGGGCAAATGCCCGGCCGTTCACTACATTCCACAACTGCCTGGGCCAGAAACTCTTCCTGAGAATAGCGCCCGAACTCTACCTCAAGCGCCTCGTGGTCGGAGGTTTCGAGCGGGTCTTTGAGATCGCACGGAATTTCCGTAACGAGGACATCGACACCCACCACAACCCTGAGTTCACGATGGTGGAGATCTACTGGGCGTACCACGACGTCTATGACATGATGGACCTCACCGAGGATTTCCTTGCGACTCTCGTGCAGGAGATCCACGGCTCGCACGAGATACAATTCGAGGAGACCACGATCTCGTTTAAAAAGCCGTTGCACAGGCTCTCGATGGCGGACGCGGTAAAAGAGTACGCCGGTATCGA
>JBEKTA010000132.1:0-4299 GCA_049516515.1 Methanoregula sp.
GGCACGCCGCCGCTCGGGGTCTGCACCATCTGTATAGGGAAGAAAGACATTGGGTGGCAGCACCACTTCGGAGTTATCCGTCCGCTTGAGGAGGCTGATAACATTTACCGGGGGGACTAACCCCATGGCATGGACTCCCCCCGGGAAGGACTGCGGTTCGTGCGGTATTTCCACCTGCAAGGAGTTTGTGAAGGCCGTAAAAAAGGGGAAGAAGACCGAGTCCGACTGCCCGTTCTACGCGGCAGAGCAGTGCGCGTGCCAGGACAAGGCCAGTTACTCCGGGACCGACGTGACCGGTGCGAAGTACGATTTCATCATACGGGCGTTCCCCGGCGAGCCGTCAGCACGCAAGTTCATCGTGCCGTTCCGGGCCGATCTCGTGGAGAAATGGGATATTCAACCGGGTGCGCTCGTGACCGGCCGTCCTGCCGGGCCCGGCTGCCCGCTCTACCACGCGCTCCGCGTTCTCTCCGCAAACCCGGTCACGGGCGTGCTTGAGTGTCACACGGTCGGGCCGCTCGCGGCAAGAAAGGAGAAGGCATTTGACGTGCAGGCCTACCATGTCCACGCATTCGAGGGTCTGGCCGAGACCGTCCTCCGCCCGCCGACGCTTGGGTTCCGACAGCGGTTCCTGCCGGGGTACTGCATGATCGACCTCGCCCACACCGCGCTCGTGAACATGGTCTTAAAGAAAAAAGACGGTGTCCACGTGAGAGTCGAGGACATCCGCATCCTGTAAGAGCCCCCATGATTCCCAAGTACCGGCTCCGGTGCGTCGGCGGCGGGGAGGTAATACCCGATATGACCGCCCTGTCGTGCCCCGGCGGCCATGACTCACTGTTGCGTACCGAGTACTGCCGGCGCAGGCTGCACCTCGCGCCGTACACCGGGATCTTCCGGTATCTCTGCTGGCTGCCGGTGACCCGGCCGCTGCTGCCCTCGGGAGGTCCGGTGACCTTTGCAGCCACCGGCCTTGCCCGCGAGCTGGGGCTCTCCCGTCTGTCCATCTCGTTCTCGGGTTACTCCCCCGAACACAATGCCTCCCTTGCCACCGGCTCGTTCAAGGAGCTCGAAGCCCTGCCCACCATGCAGCGGCTCTCCGAACTTGGCGGCAGGATCCCGGTGATTGCCTCCGCGGGAAACACCGGTCGGGCCTTTGCCGGGATCTCGGCGGAGTACCAAAAGCCGGTGATTGTGGTCGTCCCGGAGGAGGCAATCTTCCGGCTCTGGACAACGACGCCGGCGCATGATGTATTCCTTGTCGCGGTCAAAGGCGATTACACGGATGCCATTGCGGTCAGCAACGCGCTCGCTGCCATCCCTGGGTGCGTGCCTGAAGGCGGGGCAAAGAACGTCGCCCGCCGGGATGGTATGGGGACGGTGATGCTCGACGCGGCGGTCACCCTCGGTCGCATTCCCGATCACTATTTCCAGGCGGTCGGGAGCGGGACCGGGGCTATTGCCGCGTGGGAGGCAGCGCTCCGGCTTATCGGCGACGGGAGGTATGGCACGGCGCTGCCCCGGCTCCACCTCGCCCAGAACAAGCCCTTTACCCCGCTCGTCTCCGCATGGCAGCAGCGCCGCCGCACCATTGACCCGGAGCTTGATATGCCGGATGCATCCAATGCCGTACAGGCAGTCATGTCTCCGGTTCTCACCAACCGCACCCCCCCCTACGCAATCGCGGGAGGGCTCTATGATGCCCTTTGTGCGACCGATGGGTGCATGTACGCGGTATCGAACGAGGAAGGAAGAGCAGCGGCAAAGTTCCTCCGCGACACCGAGGGGATCGATCCCGACCCGGCAGCAGCGGTCGCCACCGCAGCGCTCGTGCAGGCAGCGGAGAACGGGACCGTCGGCCGGGACGACAACATCCTCCTCAACATCACGGGTGGGGGATATGACCGGATACGGGAAGATTACACCATCTATCCCCTCGAAGCGTCCGCCACGATAACCCCGGACGAACCCTGTGACAGGCTTATTGCAGAACTCAGAAAATGGGTGGCACACTATGGATGAAGACCAGATTATTCTTGAACTCAAGAAACAGGGGATCGATCTCGTCAGTTCGGTCCCCTGTGACCGTGCAAAAGGGCTCTTTTTCAAACTGCCCTCGGAGTTCCGGCACATCGGTCTGACCCGGGAAGAGGACGGGGTGGGCATATCGGCAGGAGCATACCTTGCCGGAGCCCGCCCGGTGATCGCCCTCCAGAGTTCGGGCCTCGGGAACATGCTGAATGCGATCCTCTCCCTTTCCGTGACCTTCGGCCTCCCGCTCCCTATCCTCGCGAGCTGGCGGGGATGTAACGGAGAGAAGATCCCGGCCCAGATCCCGTTCAACCGCCCGCTCCCCGGCATCCTGTCCGCGGCCGGCATCGCCTGCACGGAAGTCTCCGGGCCGGATGCGCCGCACGAGATCGGCGATGCGATCGCAGTAGCATACCAAAAGCGGGTCCCGCATGTCATCCTCATCCGGCCGGAGTGCCTTACCGAGACCGGGTGCAGTGCGCCATCCCCGGTACCAGCCCGGCGCCCGTTTTCTGTCTGCTACGAGCGGAACTGGCGGACACCCGCGATGACCCGGTACGACGCGATCCGGGTAATTGCAGGAAGTGTGCGTGATGAGGTGCTGGTTGCAAACATCGGTGTCCCTTCAAAGGAGCTCTACGCCGCCCGCGACCGGCCGGAGAACTTTTACATGCTGGGCAGCTACACGCAGGCGTCGGCGATCGGGCTTGGCATCGCCACGGTACGGCCGGACAAGCAGGTAATCGTGATCGACGGTGACGGGAGCCTGCTTGGTTCTGCAATCCTGCCGGTGATAGCATCAGCGGGGCCAAAGAACCTCACGATTGCCTGCCTCGACAACGGCGTCTTTGGCAGCACCGGCAACCAGCCCCGGCCCGGGCAGGACACTGCGGATCTTACGCTCATGGCGCTCGGGGCCGGGTTTGCCCGTACGTTGACGGTACACGAGCCATGGGAACTCGAAGCGGCGCTTGCCGCAAAGACCGGGGACGGACCGTCATTTGTCCACGTCCGCATCCGGCCCGGCAACAGCGATGTGCCAAACATCCCCTTATCGCCGGCACAGATCCGCGACCGGTTCATGACTGCGCTTGTGCGACCGGATCCCGGGAACTGATTAAAAAAAGGGCAGGAAAAAAGAAGATCCCGGTTTTATCTTTTTTATGGGATCGTGTTACATCAGCTGGTCGGGAAGTTCCGGTCCATAGACCGGCAGTTTTGACCCTGATACGAGCACCGGCCGATCCGACCGGGCAATCTTGTCGAGGATCAACTGCTTGCCCCTTTTCGTCAGTGCAAAGACCGGGACCGCGGTACCTGCCTGCACGAACGCCTTTGCCCCTGCGACCTGCCAGATCCATTTCGATGCGCAGGCGGTCACGATATCTGCGACAGAAACAAGTTTGTCTGCATCTTGCTCGGTAATGCCGCTCAGATGCACCCCGAAGATGAACGCATCCGGGTACGTTTTGTGGATCGCGACCGCCACATCGGCAGAAGCGACGGTGACTGCGACATGGGAAAATCCTTTCTCGTAGGCACGCGAGACCCCGAGCACCGGGTCGATCGTCGCATGTGCCCGGTCAAGGACAATCCCGCCGTTTTTCTCGATCTGGTCCATCTCTTCTGCGAGAGGCGAGGTGCTCACGAGCCCCGACATCCTGCCGCCGATCCCCTGCACCATCTCCGGGGTCGTCACAATCACGGTTCCCGCCCCGTCGCAGGCGAGCACTGCCGCATCGAGATTCCCGGAAAGGATGCCGCAGCTGATCAGTTCGGACGCCCCGAACCCGACGAAGTCCACGTTCCCGCAGACATTCCGGTGCGGCTGGCACATGCCCCACGACTTCATCCGGTGCTCGATGTTCGCCTTGACTGCGTCCGGGGTAATCTCGTCAATGGGCAGGGCAAATTTTTTCGCAAGCGGGCACTGGCGGAGCCGTGAGACCGAGACTTCCGAGACTTTCCCGTCTTTAATGATAATCTTTGATCGTCCCACAGCTTCGATCACGTGAATATCTTCTTCTTTTTCAGCCATAGACTGTCACACTCTTTTTATTCTTGTCCCGTTGCCGTAGTATCCCGGCGGTATGCCTGCGGGGCAGACGCCGCCATTTTGCGGGGCGTAACGATTGTTAACTACCGTGATCTTTTGCGGTTCATGGAATAATAATCTCATGGTGGGTGAACTCCTGCGAAGAACCCTTTAAAAAACGTCATGGATAATCATGAGCACCGCGATCACAAGCAGCATGACCCCGAAGAACG
>JBEKTA010000133.1:0-4258 GCA_049516515.1 Methanoregula sp.
AAATACTTTTGACTTCGGGCAGATCCTGCATAGCATGACATGGACTGATCAGGAGAATGCCTTCTTTTTCCTGAGCAGCCGGTTGTAAGTGATCGCAAACCGGTGCGCCTCGTCCCGGATCTCTTCGATGTACCGGAGCGCGATGCTTTTTTTATCGAGCCGGAGCGGGAGCACGTCACCGGGTACATAGATCTCTTCATCCCTCTTCGCAATCGCGATGACCGGTTGCCCGGTGACGCCAAGATCGGCAAGCGCATCCTGTGCGGCAGAGAGCTGCCCCCGGCCCCCATCGATGATCACCAGATCAGGGAACGAGGCGTGCTCATCGGCGAGTCGCTTGTACCGCCGTTTCACCACTTCCGCAATAGAGGCAAAATCGTCGATTCCTTCAACCGTCTTGATTTTAAACCGCCGGTAGTTGCTCTTGTCTGGTTTCCCGTCCCGGAACTGCACCATCGACCCGACCATCGCGGTGCCGGAGAGGTGCGAGATATCGAAACACTCGATCACGGATGGAGGCTGTGCCATGTGGAGAGCAGTGCCGAGCTCGGCTCCTTTGAGCGTGTCACGGAAGAATGCGACCTCGAGATTCTTTTGTGCGAGGTCGAGCAGCTGCCTCTTCTCCCCCCGTTGCGGGACAATAATATCGACCTGCTTCCCCTTTTTTACCGAGAGGAACTCTGCAAGCGCCGGATCCGTTTCATGTTCGAGAATCAGTTCTTTCGGAGGTTCGCGCTCCGAGTAGTACTGGACAAGAAACTCCTCGAAAAAGTCTTCACCGGCATCGAACGTGAACTCCTGCTTGTTTGAAAGCGATCCGTGTTCGACATTGAATGCGGTGAGGTAGACCTTCCCGTCCGTCTCCTGGTATGCGATCACGTCCTGGTCGTACTCACGCCGACGCTCCACGTGCTGCCGGTCGGCAAGGTGCCCGATGGCCGCAATCTCGTTTCTGAGCACGAGTGCCCGCTCGAAATCCTCTTCCGCTGAGCGTGCCGCCATCTCCTGTTTGAGTTCATCGAGCAGCTCGCGTGACTTCCCCTTGAGGAGCAGGGCGGCTTTCTTCACGTTTTCATCGTACTCTGCCAAGCTCACGGTGCCGGTGCAAGGGGCGCTGCAGGACTGCATGTGGCGCCGGAGACAGGGCCGTTTCGGGATTTTTTTACAGGTCCGCAGGTGGAAAACTTTTTTTGCCACCTTAAGCACGTAGTCGCGCTCTGCGGCCGAGACAAACGGCCCGAAGAATGTCCCGTTACCTGCAGCACGGCGTGCAATCACGAGCCGAGGGAATTCCTCGCGTGTCAGCTCGATCCACGCGTAGCGTTTTGCGTCTTTTAAGTCGATGTTGTATTTCGGCTGGTGTTTTTTTATCAGGGTGTTTTCGAGGAGGAATGCCTCGGTCTCGGTGTCCGTGACAACGACATCGACCGAGGCAATCCGGGCGACCAGGCTCTTTGTCTTCGCGTCGTGATCTTTCTTGGTAAAGTAACTTGATACCCGCTTTTTGAGATTTTTTGCCTTCCCGACATAGATGATCGTCCCTCGCTCGTCTGAGTAGAGGTAGCATCCGGGATTTTCGGGAAGGTTCGCGGTGTCAATCATGGATCTAAAAAGAGTATCCGGGTGCAGGCTCATTAAGCGTTGGGAATGGGGTAATGAACGATCAGTCGGCCGGTTCGCTGCAGAACGCCCTGATCGCGTCAAGGAAGACCGGGCCGTATTTCTCCTGCTTGATACTGCCGACCCCGGGGATCGTGGCGAAATGTGCCCGGTCGCAGGGGCGGACGCGCGCCATCTCCCGCAGGCTCCGGTCTGCGAATACAACGTACGGGGGTACCCTGCTCTCCCGGGCAATCGATGTCCTGACCGCTTTAAGCCGCTGGAAAAGTTCCGCCTCCGCTTCACGGGCATCACTGTCGATTATTTCCCCGGCATCAGGTAATGCGGACCGGGATACCGGTGCTGCATCCAGCACGGGTGCAGGGAGCCGGACGCGGCTGGTCCCGGCGAGCAGCCCGCTGCTCTTCGCACCAGGGGCAATGACCGGGTATTTGTCATCTGTTCGTGCAAGATACCCCTGCCGGACCAGATCGTTGATCCATGCCCGGTATTCTTCCTTTGAGTGCTGCTTTCCGGAGGCATACGCAGGCAGGCGGTCGAAATGGTATGATTCGATCTTCGCCGACTTTTTCCCCCGCAGGACATCGCAAATGAGTTCTATCCCGAAATGAGATGGCAGCTGCTGCACGCATAAGGCGATCATGCGTGCCGGCTCCGTGCCGTCAATAGATGCCGCAGGGTGTTCGCAGTTGTCGCACGACCCGCAGTTCCCTGCGTTTGGGGTCTCGCCAAAATACGCGAGCAGGAAGGAGCGCCGGCAACCGGTTGTTTCGCAGTACCCGGTCATATCCTGAAGCTTTTTGAGCGCGATCCTGACCGAGCGTTCGTCGCCCTCGTCATGCTCAAGCATCGACCTGACCCGGGCATAATCTCCCCTGCTATAAAAGAGGAGGCATTCGGCGGGTTTCCCGTCACGCCCTGCCCGCCCGGTCTCCTGGTAGTAGGACTCGACCGTTTTCGGCAGGTCGTAGTGGATCACGAAGCGGACGTCCGGCTTGTCGATCCCCATGCCGAATGCAACCGTTGCACAGACGATCTGCGCAGCGTTTTTGAGGAATGCGTCCTGCACATCCGCCCTCACCGGCCGGGGAAGCCCGGCATGGTAGGCGAGTGCCTTGAAACCCTTTTTCCGGAGTTCGTACGCAACCTCCTCGGTCTCTTTCTTGCTCATGCAGTAGACAATCCCTGCCTCTTTTTTGTGCCGGCAGAGGAAATCGGTGAGCATGACCAGCGGATTCTTCTTTGGGACCACCCGGTACGTCAGGTTCTCCCGGTTGAAACTGCCCACAAACTCCCGGACCTGCACGAGACCGAGCTGCTGGCAGATATCTTTTCGTACTTCCGGGATCGCGGTCGCGGTGAGGGCGATCACTGGAGCAGACGGGAATAGTTTCCGGAACCGGGCGAGTTCCCGGTACTCGGGCCGGAAGTTGTGACCCCATTCCGAGATGCAGTGCGCCTCGTCGATTGCGATCAGCCGGACCAGGGCCGCCGCAAGGGTGTCAAGAAACCCGGCCTGTATGCATTTTTCCGGCGAGACAAACAGGAGGTGAATCCTGCCCGCCTTCATCTCCGCCTCGATCCGGGTGCGCTCCCGGTAATCGAGCGTGCTATTCCAGGCGGCAGCCGGGATGCCCCGGGCGTTAAGGTCGTCCACCTGGTCTTTCATGAGTGCAATGAGTGGCGAAATGACCACGGTGAGGCCGCCGAGGTACAGGGCCGGCAGCTGGTAGCAGAGCGACTTCCCACTCCCGGTGGCCATGATCGCGAGCGTATCGTTTCCTTCGATGACTGACGCTATGATCGCTTCCTGGTGCGGCAGGAATGCAGGATAGCCCCAGTATCTTTTGAGCAGGTTGACGGGTGTCTGGTGTGATTCGGCGGATTGTTGCGTCTGGGCAGTCTGCGGTGTATCCATAAACGTCCTCGCTCTGGCATATGATACTGTGTGAGGAGACATGCGGCGGAACTGCATATGAATACCCGGGTGCGGGGGGTGAAACTGTGGGGGTGGTGTATGCGGTGAGCTGAGGCATTCACTTTTTTTTAGGAAAGTCCGGGAAATTCAGTATTTTTTTCTCGGAATCTTTAATTGGCGTGTCGGTCTTTTTTTTTAAAGTCTCTATATTTGGGATCGAAAGGAACAGCAGGAAGTACAGCGAGATCGAAAGCGCCGGAATGATCCGGATCGACCAGCGGTTGACCTGTTCCACCCGGTATACGTTCTTATCCTCGGCAAATCCCTGAATAAGGATGCCGGAGACCAACGCCATGACGAACGTCGCATAGATTATGATCATAAAGAAATCCAGGAATGTCGCGTAGACAACGAGCGGGATTGCATCGGCAATACGCCAGTAAATGAGCACCACGGCAAGGAACATCGATCCGTTCAGTCCCAGCTAGGAGGAGACTTTTTTTAAAAAAAAAGACCTTTTGCCTGCCGGGAACCGGCAATTCCAAAGGTAATTTAATGAAAATCGTTTGATATTTTGCAAAGATCTACAAGAATTCTCCAAATTGTAGTATATAATGATATTCCTCATTGTGTATCAATGGCAGTTTATATATAATGATTATAAGATAAATTGTAGTGAAACATCAGAGAAAATAAAGTGGAGGAGATTTGTTTTGAGAA
>JBEKTA010000134.1:0-4198 GCA_049516515.1 Methanoregula sp.
CTTGCGCTGTTTCTGGCCGCGGCGGCCGCGAGCTTCGCCCAGGCGCCGGACTGCGGGCTGCTGTCGGGATGGACGCAGCAGGGCGAGGCGCGAAGCTTCACCGGCGGCAACCTGGACCGGCCCGGCTGCCACTCTGTCCCTTCCTGCCACGGTCCGGTGCACCACACCTACGAGAGAACAGATACAAATTCCCGGGCGCGGGACAGCGCGGGTCATCGGCCTTGTGCCCGGCCAGATCATCACCGAAGACCTGCGCTTCGAAGTGGATGCGGCTGCACTTCCCGACCGCGAACGGGACCTTCTCAAGATCGTGGTCTGCAACCGGTACGGCAGACAGAAGATCGGCACCGGGATCGTGCACGGCTTTGGCATAAAGGAGGGAGCGATCGCTGCGAGCGTCTCCCACGATGCTCACAACATCATCGCGACCGGCGCGGGAGACGCAGAGATCCTTGCCGCTATCGCGGAGGTCATCCGGGTTCACGGAGGGATGGCGGCAGTAAATGGATCGGAGGTCACCGTGCTCCCGCTGGACTGTGCCGGCCTCATGTCCACACTCCCCGCCCGGGATGTCGTAGAAAGGCTCGATGCCCTGCGGGAGGCTACCGGGAAAACGGGAGGCATCGCAGAGCCGTTCATGTACCTCTCGTTTTTGGCGCTCACCGTGATCCCGGCACTGCGGATCACGGATCACGGGCTCTTTGACGCAGTTGCGTTCCGGGATGTACCGGTGTTTATGGGATAGAGCACTGCATCACACTATCCGGATACCATTCCGGGCATTCCCGGAACAGAATGGGGGCTGGTGCCCCAGGTTCTTTTTTTTAATCTTCACGAATCTTGCCGGACTTTTTTTGGAGAGTTCGGTAACTTCACCGGATATTTTTAGAAAAATTGTGTGTTTTTAATCTTTTGCAATGGATTTGGGTACACTATCTTGCGCCACTGCATTAAGGTCCGCTTTCAGCTGAGCAAAATCAAAACCGGGTGCAAAGCCGGGTTCCTGCGCCTCAGGGGGCAGGAGAGCATACGCTTCATCGACGCACTCATCCCACCAGTCCCAGGTGCCTATTTGTGTATTTCCCCAAGTCAGGACGGTCACACCGTTCTGATCGTACGCAACGGCGAATACCGCATGCCCGTCATTGGTTAGGGGACCCGGCGTCCAGGGCTTATGCGACTGGAACTCCTGTTGGCAGTTTTCCTGGCACTGGAACCCAAGGTAAACACCGCCAAAAAGATGAAGGGCCTGCTCGATCTCCTCGTGATTCTTTTGATCAAGTTTTGCAAAGGCGACGAGTTCATCACCGGAAACCCGGTTGCTCTGCCAGTAATTCAGGACATCAAGTTCATTCATGCCACTGTCTACACCCTCCGTAAGCTGGAAATATAACTTAACTGCTGCCGGCGAAGGCATGATCAACTTCTTGCCGACCAGCCCGCGGAAAACGGTCTCAGCGTGAGCCAGGGCGGCAATGGTGCAATCGCCGTATTTGTCGTTCCCATCCATCGGGAACAGCTTGGTGGGAGTGTTCATCTTCAACTTCGCGAATACTGTTGCCAGCTTGTTATCCGAAGTCGGCGGCGGGGCGATATTTGACATCAGGTATTTTTTGAAGCGCAACGTACGAAAGTCATTCTTAGGCGGATGCTTTCCGAATCTATATGTTTCCATATCTCCTCCTGGTTCTGTCAAGTTGTCGGGAGGTGCCGTTAAGTCTACGTCGAAGGTACATATGTCATATCCCTAAGACTTGACAGAACCAAATAAACTAAAGAGACTTATATTTTTACCGATTTAAAATTTTGAATAATGTTACAATGTTATATATATTGGTTTTTTGGCTCTGTAAAGTCTGCGGGTGGCGACATATTTTCCTCGACGAAGGCTTAATGCAACCACCCGAAGACTTGACAGAGCCGTATCCCACCATCCAGATACCCCTGTTCCCATCATAAGAGGCCGATGGATGCGGATCCCGGGTGTTTTCTCCAAAAAAACCGGATCGCTTTTTCCCGATCAGGAACCCCCTTTATTTTTCGGCCGCAATGCAATTCCGGGCATACCCGGAGTGCCGCATAACCTGCTGAACCCTCATTTTTTCACGATCATAGGAACGCGGCTAAATTGCACGGTTTTTTCCCGCTTAAAATGACCTGTTTCGAAAAATAGCGATTTAAAACAAAAATCGTGGAGAGGATTGGCACTATTTCCACTGGAACTTCCCGGACCCGAATCCGGCCCGAAAACCCTCCGTCGGAGAATGGATCATTAGAGAAGGTATGTCCGGCCACCGCCCCCATTTATAAAGGGAATCCTGCCCGCAGGGTGGTTCCTCCCGCCCAATCGTTTTTCCTTCGGTCTGGTCATCTCCCCTCTCCCTTACACAACCCCCAGGCACACCGCATAAATCCCAATCTGTACGAGCGTCAACGGCACCCCAATCTTCGCAAACTCCCAAAACGTCAGCGTCTCCCCCCGGCTCTCGGCCTGCTGAATAATGATCACGTTGCTCGCCGCCCCGAGGATCGTGAGGTTCCCCGCAATCGTGCTCCCGGCGGCGAGCGCCATGAGCTGTGCAGTCGTTCCCCCGGCTGCTAATATGAGCGGCTGGAAGAGGGCGACGAAGGGCACGTTCGAGATGAACTGGCTGATGACGACGCTTGTTCCGAGAATTGCGGGAACGGAGGTAACACCCGCGACACCGGCGAGCGACTGGAAAAAGCCGGTCTGCCAGACGGCGGCCATCAGGACGAACATCGCGGCAAAGAAGACGAGCGTGCACCAGTCAATCGCCTTGAGCACCGCGACTCTCTCGCCCGAGAAGATAATGATCGGGAGGGCAGCGGCAAAGCCGATCAACGGCAGGGGGATGACGATGGCGCCGGTGAGAAGCGACGCGGCAATGTTCGCGATGGCAAGGCCGATGAGGATCGCAAGCGAGCATTTGACGATCCGAGTGAGCGCCGGGTCGGGGACGGTCGTGGGCTCCGGCTCGAAGGAGGCAGCGGGTGCGGACGCGGAGAAGTCCTTACGGTAATAGAGGCGGAGCACCAGCCACGCGGCGGCGAGGCACGCGATGGTCGGGAGGAGGAGCCATGCAGCAAACGTGACAAAGGGTGCAATCATCCCGCTGTTGACCGCGACGAGCAGGTTCTGAGGGTTCCCGATTGGGCTTGCGACGCTGCCGGTCGTGATCGCAAACGCGAGGGCAAAGAGCAGCAGTTTTTTCGGGAGCCTCGATTGTGCGGCAAGACCGAGCATGAGTGGTGTCCCGATGATCGCGAGCGTGTCGTTCATCAAAAGCGCCGAGAGCACCCCGAAGCCGAAGATCACAAGGGCGAGGAGCTGGCCCGGTGAATGTGCGTGCCGGAAGAAACGGGAGGAGAGCAGGTCGAGGTACCCGCTCCGGGAGAGCGCCTCCCCCACGACAAACATGCCGAACAAAAAGACCATCACGTCGAGGTTTATCGCGGCGAGCGCAGCGGCAGGCGCGATCTGGCCGAGGATGAGGACGGCGACCGCTCCCCCGAGCATGACCTGCCAGATCCGGAGCGTAAACCTTCCCACCTGCCGTACCGCGATGAGGCAGAAGACGGCGGCAAGGACAATGATCGCGATATACGTGAATGATTGTTTTTAAAATGCAGGCTGATGAGCCTTGGCATTGGACCTCAAAGGAACACTCCGTTGAGGGAAAAGTGCCGGGAAAAAGTGCCCTCTGATAAATCCCTTCTGTAATTATGCCGCCCACCTTACGCCAGCCCTGCCCCAAAAGGGGGCGGGGGCGTATGCGATGCTCTCGGTATTACCTATACAGGAGCAAATCTGTGTACGGGTAATACAGCATCATCGCAATGGGGGGATGCCCCAGTGGCGGGGGCGGAGGCATAAAATGCCGTAGCCCTAAAGAAGCGTTAATCCACGGTCTCAATAATTTCTCTAGAGAGAAAACCATGCTCTTGGCCGGGGATTACTGCGGTTTTACGGTCCAGTGAAGGAGGATGCCGTCATCCATCCGGGTAACATCTGCAAGCACGAGCCGGGCAAACTCAGCTTCCTTTATCCAGCCCGGGCCGTCTGCAAGTGTCGGCGCATCCTTCCCACCGATAACGATACTCCCGATATAGGTGTACATTTCGTCAACGAGCCGGGCCCGGACGAGGCCGGCGATCAGCGTCCCGCCGCCCTCCACCA
>JBEKTA010000135.1:0-4155 GCA_049516515.1 Methanoregula sp.
ATGCAGCGAGCGTCCCGATGTTGACGAGCTCTGCGATGGTGGTGAGCGGGAGAAATCCGGCAAGGACTGCAGTAACGGCTCCGACAAGGATGGTGACCTTGACCGGTGTCCGGTACACGGGGTGGATCTGCCGGAAGAGGCCAGGGAGCAGGCCGTCGCGTGACATCGCAAAGAAGATCCGGGTCTGCCCGTACATGAGAACGATAATGACGGAGGTTATCCCGCAGATCGCCCCGACAGAGATGAGTGCCGAACCCCATGAGATCCCGATCTGTCCGAGGGCAAAGGCAACCGGTGCGCTTGTCCCTGCAAAGAGTGAATACGGAACTATCCCGGTGAGGACAGCGGAGACCGCGATGTAGAGCACGGTTGCGATTGCAAGTGAGGAGAGAATACCGATGGGCACATTCCTCTGCGGGTCTTTGACCTCCTCTGCGGCGGTCGAAACCGCGTCAAAACCAATGTACGCAAAAAAGACAATGGCAGCGCCCGTGATGACACCGCTCCAGCCAAACGGCATGAACGGTACCCAGTTGGCCGGCCTTATGTGCCCGAAGGCAAGATACAGGAAGAGCAGGATAACGCCGATCTTGATGCAGACGATTACGGTATTGACCCGGACACTTTCCCTGACTCCGATGACAAGCAGGACAGTGACGAGCAGGATAATGACCATCGCCGGGATATTGGCGAGGCCACCGCCCGTCCCTGGCGGGTTTGCAAGTGCGGCGGGGATCGTAATCCCGATACCTGATGCGAGGCTTGTTATGTATCCCGACCAGCCAACGGCAACCGCTGCAATCGAGACCGCGTATTCGAGGATCAGGTCCCAGCCGATGATCCAGGCCCAGATCTCGCCAAGCGACGCGTAACTGTAGGTATACGCGCTCCCGGCGACCGGCACCATCGCGGCGAACTCTGCATATGAGAGGGCGGCAAAGGTGCAGACAATGCCGGCGATGACAAACGAGACGACAAGCGCCGGTCCGGAATAGTTGGCTGCAACGACCCCTGTTATCACAAAGATTCCCGTGCCGATGATAGCACCGATGCCCATGAGCGTGAGGTCGAATGGGGAGAGGACTTTTTTGAGCGCGTACTCGCTGCCCGTGCACTCCGTGAGTTTTTTAATGGTCTTGGTTTTGAAGGCTTGGGCGTTTTCCGGGATGAGCGCTCGGAGGTTCATAGGCGTTAAAAGTGATCGGTGTTCCGGGTAATAGAGGCAACGGAGCAGGCATGGGTGAGGGGGCTTGCATGAATGCATCCCCCGATCACGGATACCGGATACGTGTTTCAGGCCTGGTCGGGGGTGACCGTATCAGTTTTCATTTCCGGCATGCACCCGTTCAAGGGCGAGAGCAGCCTGGTTTGCAAATGCGGTGAGGATCCGGGACTGATCGTAAGTGATGCCGCCGCTTTGTGCTGCAGGTTTTACTCCCAGGATTCCCAGCACGCCCCGGGAACTCTGGATCGGGATGTACCGGATCTTTGACCCGTGAAGCGTATCGGTGTCGTAGCCTGCGGTTGCGCCATGCTGGAATGCCCAGGTCGCTACCGCAAGATCATCAGCATCGAGGACCAGTCCGGGGCTTTTTCCCTGCACGACAAGACCATTTTTTTCGGGCATAAAAAATGCGCACTCCCACTGGAAGATCTCCTGGATGTGCTGCGAGACAGCCGTTGTGATTGCACCGGAATCTGTTGCGACCGCGAGATCCTGCGAGAGTGCGTAGAGTGTGCTGGTCTCTTTTTCCCGGATCTGCGCTGCATCGGCATGCCGACGTGCCCGGGCAACGAGCATGCTGATCACCGTACCAACAATTATCATGCCGGCAAAGGTGACAAGATACTGGGTGTCGGAGATCCGGAACGTCAGGTACGGCGGTACAAAGAAGAAATCGAATGCGAGGACACCGATAACTGAAGTGAAAATTGCGGGCCTGAGACCCCGCTTGAATGCGATGACGACAACGGCGAGCAGGTAGAACATCAACTGGTTGACCGGGGAAATAATGGGGTGGAATAGCCATCCAAGGATGGTGACTGCAATGACAAGCGTCAGGCTGTCCACATAATCCCAGGGGGGAGTTGCGGGCAGCAGGGGTTCTTGGTTTACCGGTGGTGTTTTCGGTATGTCCTTGCCGCTGCTGATCACGTACACATCGATGGGTCCGCTGTTATGGATGAGCTGGTCGACCACCGAGCCAAATACAAATTCCTGCCACCGGGGGCGCAGGGTCTTTCCTATAATGATCCGGGTCACGTTGTGCTGCCGTGCGTAATCAAGGACCGTGTTTGCCACGTTGAGCCCGAACACACTTGCAGTTGTCGCGCCCAGTTTTTCTGCAAGCTGGAGCGAGCGGTCGACCTGTTCCTTTGCTTCCTGCGAGAGCCCGTGATGAGTCGGCGTTTCAACGTAGATTGCGCACCAGCGTGCATTGATACGGTCAGCCTGACGGCGTGCTGTCCGGATCAGCCTTTCTGCAAGCGGGCCCGGGCCGATGCAGACCAGCAGGTATTCACCGACCGGCCAAGGACCGGGGATCGAACGCGTCTGCATATAGGCAAGCATCTGGTTGTCGACGCGTTCTGCTGCCCGGCGCAATGCAAGTTCACGGAGGGCATAGAGATTGCCCTCGTTGAAGAACTGCTCGATCGCCCGGGCTGCCATATCGGGCACGTACACTTTTCCCTCGCGGAGGCGCTGGAGAAGTTCGGGCGGTGCAAGATCAACGATCTCGATCTCGGCTGCCTCGTCAATCACCCGGTCGGGGATCTTCTCCTGCATGATGACACCGGTGATCTGGGCCACCACATCGTTAAGGCTCTCGATGTGCTGGACGTTTAAGGTGGTATAAACATCTATTCCCGCCGCAAGCAGTTCTTCTACATCCTGGTACCGTTTTGGGTGCCGGGTACCGGGAGCGTTTGTATGGGCAAGTTCGTCGACAAGGATAAGCTGCGGGTGTGCGGCAAGGATTGAATCGAGATCCATCTCGGGAAGTTTTACACCATGGTACTCGATCTGCTGCAAGGGAATAATGGGGAGGCCTTCCATGAGTTCTTCGGTCTCGCGCCGCCCGTGGTGCTCGATGTACCCGATCCTGACATCGATTCCCTCATCTTTTTTGAGATGCGCTGACTTGAGCATCTCGTATGTCTTCCCGACTCCCGCGATATACCCAAGAAAAATCTTGAGTTTGCCCCGCTTCTTCTGCAGTTCTTCTTTTTGTACACGTGCAAGAAGTGTATCGGGATCAGGGCGTTCATCATGATGATGATTGGAAAAGACCGGCATAAGTCTGGTTTACACTCCCAGGAATACAAGCAGCATATCGATGATCTTTATTCCGATGAAGGGGGCAATAAGCCCGCCGACACCGTAGAACAGGATATTGTTCCTGAGTGCCTCTTCTGCTGACATCGCGCGGTATTTCACGCCCCGCAGCGCGAGGGGGATGAGCGCGACGATAATGAGCGCGTTGAAAATCACTGCGGACAGGATGCCATTGTGGAGACCGAGGATGTTCAACCCGGAAAGCGAGGGATACGTCGAGGCAAATGCGACCGGGATGATAGCGAAGTACTTGGCAATATCGTTTGCGATGGAGAACGTGGTAAGCGCCCCCCGGGTCATAAGGAGCTGTTTTCCGATCTCCACGATCTCGATGAGCTTTGTCGGGTTGGAATCGAGATCGATCATATTTGCCGCTTCCCGGGCCGGCTGAGTGCCGGTATTCATGGCAACCGCAACATCTGCCTGCGCAAGCGCCGGGGCATCATTTGTCCCGTCACCGGTCATAGCCACCATCCGTCCGCCTGCCTGATACTCCCGGATCAGTTTGAGTTTGCTTTCGGGAGTTGCTTCGGCAAGGAAATCATCAACTCCTGCTTCTGCGGCGATCGTTGCAGCGGTGAGCCGGTTATCCCCGGTGATCATGACGGTCTTGATGCCCATCTTTCGCAGCTGGACAAACCGTTCCTTGATCCCGCCTTTTACAATATCTTTTAAGTGGATGACCCCCAGAGCCTTCCCGTTCTGTGCGACGACAAGCGGGGTCCCGCCGGCACGCGAGATGGTATCGACAGTCTGTATGAGTTCATCAGATACGGTGTTGCCGCTGCACTCGATATACTTAAACAGCGCATCGGCCG
>JBEKTA010000136.1:0-4118 GCA_049516515.1 Methanoregula sp.
CCACGTAGTATGCATGCTCCCAGACATCGAGCACGAGCAGGATCCGGAATCCCGGGTAGACGTTCACGTTGTGCTTCTCGATCTGGTTGATGAGAAGGTGATGCGTCGTTGTGCTCGCAGAAAGCGTCGCCCAGCCGGAACCTTCGACACTGGACGCTGCCTGTGTGAACTCTTTTTTGAACCGCTCGAACGATCCGAACTCCTCATCGATCGCTTTTGCAAGTTCACCTTTCGGGGCTCCGCCCCCGCCTTTTCCCACCGGCGCAAGGTTCTCCCAGAACGTGTTATGGAGCCGGTAGCCCCCGACATGGAAGGATAGTTCCTTAAGCGTCGCCTTGATATCGAGATCGGCTTTGTCTTTCCTTGCCTTGTCCAGTTTCTCGAAGATCGCGTTTGCACCCGTCACGTACGCCTGGTGGTGTTTTGCGTGGTGCAGCGTCAGCTGTTCCTTTGAGATATACGGTTCGAGCGCCGCATAATCGTACGGCAGCTTCGGAAGTGTGTACAGTTTATCGTTTGCCATGACATTCAACTCCGCAGAGTGTATGCACGGTAATATCCCCATGCACCTATTTTATGCATTGCATGGCGGCAGGTCGCCGCCGTAAAAAAGGATGTTTAAAAAAATTGCTCCGTAGAAAACCTATCTTTAAAATATGTGCCCCCCTTACGCCAGCCCTGCCCCCGAGGGGGCGGGGGCGTATGCGATGCCTCCGTATTACCTGTGTCGGAGTACAGACATGAGTACTGGTAATACAACACTATCGCAACCGGGCGATGCCACAGCGGCGGGGGCGAAGGCAAGGATTGCCGTAGCCCCCAAGAGCGTTCTTACAAATCCCATTTAGGATTTCTACTGAGCCAAAAAAATTATTCGAAGAGCCGGTAGTTCGGCGCTTCGTCTGTTATCAGGATATTGTGCGGGTGGCTCTCGGTCATGCCGGCGTTTGTGATCCGGACAAACCGGGCTTTCTTGTGCATATCCGCAATCGTGGGAGACCCCGTGTAGCCCATCGCGGACTTGAGGCCGCCCACGAGCTGGTAGATGACCTCGCCCACGTGCCCGACGTACGGGGTGACGCCTTCCACACCTTCGGGCACGAACTTCGTGGCCCCGATCCCCTTCTTCTGGAAGTACCGGTCGCTGGACTGGCCCGAGCTCATGACGCCAAGCGATCCCATGCCACGGTACTGCTTGTAGCGCCGGCCCTTGATTGTGATCACCTTGCCCGGCGCCTCATCGGTGCCGGCAAGCATGCTCCCCATCATCACGGTATCGGCACCGGCAGCGATCGCTTTTGCGATGTCGCCCGAATACCGGACACCGCCGTCAGCGATGATCGGCACGTCCGCCTTTGACGCGATATCGGCGACCTGCGCAATCGCGGTGATCTGCGGGACGCCCGTTCCCGCGACGATCCGGGTCGTGCAGATGGAGCCCGGGCCGATACCTACCTTGATGCCGTCCACGTTTGCGTCGACAAGCGCCTCTGCCGCTTCCGCGGTCGCGATGTTCCCGGCGATGACCTCCGCACTGACGCTGCCCTTGATGTTTTTTACCGCCCCGACCACGTTCATGTTGTGGCCGTGGGCGCAGTCGACGACGAGCACATCCACGCCATGCTCGTCAAGGAGGGTCGCCCGGGTAAAGTCAAACGGCCCGACCGCTGCTGCCACCCGCAGGTTGCCCTTTCTGTCCCGGGTCGCACGCGGGTACTGGCGCTTTTCAAGGATGTCCTGCATCGTGATGATACCAAGCAGTCTGCCGGACTTGTCGGCAACGGGCAGGCGCTCGACCTTGTTCGTGTACATGACTTCGAGCGCTTTTTCGGGCGTTATATCCTCGTCGGCCGTAATCGGCTTTTTCGTCATGATCGACTTGATGCTCTCCTCGCCGCGCCGGGAGACGATGGCCCGGACGTCACGGCGGGAGACAATCCCGATAATCTTCCCCTTCCCGACGACCGGCACACCGCCGATGCTGTACTGGTTCATCAGTTTCTCGGCATCAGAGACAGTCGCGGTGTCCTCAACATACAGGACATCGCGTTCGATGAGCTCCTCGGCCTGCTTGACGATATTGACTTCCTGGAGCTCGTGTTCAGCCGTCATGTTCCGGTGGATCACGCCGATCCCACCCTCGCGGGCAAGCGCGATTGCCATCGAAGACTCGGTCACGGTATCCATCGCGGACGAGACGAGCGGGATATTGAGGCCGATCTTTTTCGTGAACCGGGTCCTGGTATCGGTCTGGTCAGGCTCGGTCCAGGATTCCAGCGGTTCGAGCAGCACATCATCAAACGTGAGTGAGAGGGGAACATCCAGTTTTTTTGAATACATATTTCACCTGAAGTTTTTTTACCCGGAACCGGGAAATCATACGGCTTTACCGGCGTGTCACCGGATCCTAGCAAGGGCTGTCTTCACGAGATCCTCGCGGATGGTTGCGTTCCGGTCGCCTCCGCAGACCATCCCCCGGACCCCGATAATCTCCGGGTCGATACGTTTCAAGGCGTCGATATCCTCGAACTTGAGCGAGCCGGCAAGGGCCGTGCCAATCCCGAGTTTCTTGTTTGCCGCCGTGAAACGTGCAAGCGTTGCCTCGTCCATGAAGGAGAACGTGCTCCGCCCGTCTTTAATCCCCGTATCGACCATCGCAAAGTCGGCCCCGCACGCAGCAGTGATGGGTGCAATGTCAAACGGGGAGATCGAACCCATCCGCTCGTAATCGGAATACCCGGCAATAACCACGAACTTTTCTGGAAACTCATCTTTTACGGCTTTGGTGACCGCTTCGATCACGTCACGGGCATGGTCTTTCCCGGGAAATGCAAGCCCGATCTTGATATAGTCAGCCCCGGCGCAGGCAGCCCCGTAGGCTGCAAGAGAGGCCCCGCCGGGTTTATACGGAAAGTCCCCGATTGCTGCACTGACCGGTTTTTTTGCAAATGTTTTGATCTCCCGGATCACCCAGGGAAAATTGGCGCCAAGCGAACCTTCGGAAGGTTTTTTGACGTCAATGATATCGGCAGCAACGGAACACTGAGCCTCGGAAATAGAGCTGGGGCTGACCAACAATTGCATAAACTTTAATGATCTTTTATCCTAATAGTGGTTGCGTTACCGATGGAACTGGTGCTTGCAATGGATTTGCGGCGCAATACGGTCGTTCACGGAAAATCCGGGCTGCGTGCGACCTACAAGCCGCTTGACTGGGGGCTTTCTCCGACGGCAGAACCGGTCGGTTTTGTAAAAGCCATCGCACCAAAATACATCTACATCGCAGACCTCGACCGGATCGAAGGGACCGGTTCCCATGATGCAATGGTCAGATCCTGTGCCAACCTTGTGGAATGCTGCTATGTCGACCGGGGAACACGGTCGCCCAGCGATTACCTGTCAGGGCCGCACATAAAAAATATTGTCGGTACCGAGACCGGGGGAGCCGATCTCTCGCGGTACCACGGGGGCTACCTGAGCGTGGACGTGAAAGACGGGAAGGTGATTCCCTCGGGAGATTCACCGGTGGCTGTACTCAGGGCGGCACGGAAATGGAATTTTGAAGGGTGCATTCTCCTCAACCTCGGGTTTGTCGGGACTGAGACTGGGCTAGAATCCGGCATTGACATACTCGAAAGGTCCGACGGCGAATGCCACCAGGTAGGAGGGAAGCGGCTTGGTCTCCTTGAAGGTGAATGTCTTCACGCCGCCCTCGGTGCGCTCGGCGCCGGTCGTATTGCTCACCGCCGAGTCCTGGCTGGGCACCCGCAGCGTAAGTTGCCAGGGAGTCTTATAACCCGGCTCGTCGAAACAAGGAAACGCATCGCGCGCGTCGGTATTTTCGAACTGGGTGAAAATATAATCGCTGTCCTTGTCTCGTAGATAGAAGACACCCGAGCTGTCGCCGTGCCGCACCTCCCCGGTGTAGGCGATGCGGATCTCGGCGTGGCCGGCGGGAAGGGGCGAATCGAATTTCAGGCCCAGAAAATCGTCGCCTCCGGTCTGGTTTCCGTGATCCGTGCGGAAAACCCTGACCAAGCCGCTCATATCGCCGAAGCCTGTGCTCTGGGAGGCGTTGCCGTCCAGCTCTGCGACCGCCGCCCTGGAAGTGCTCGGCG
>JBEKTA010000137.1:0-4064 GCA_049516515.1 Methanoregula sp.
CAGGCAAGGTGCAAGCGCTTGAGTTCTCCCCGGGAGAGCGAGAGCACCGGTGTTTCTTCATCGGCATCGATACCCGCAGACAGGATAACTGCATCCGGATCAAGGTTCCACGACGCGCATTCCTCAGCGATGGAGAGGCCGGTCACATGGAATTCGGGGAACTGGAATGAGAGCATTGTCCGGGATATACCCTCGCAGATCACGGTGCCGTTATCCGGTGCACGCAGCCCGGCCATCATGAGTGCAAGCGTAGACTTTCCGCTGCCCACATCCCCGCTGATGAGATGGATCCCCGGGGAAAAAACTCCCCTGGCCGTAAGCGACCAGCAGGGATAACTCACGGTAATGTGATCGAGGACAATCTTCACACCAGACACCTCCACGAAAGCGGGTAAAACGGGGTACCGGCAAGCAGGGGAAAAACCGCAGCCGGAGTCCCGGCATGCATCATTCGGCCTTTCTCAATAAAGATAAGATAATCTCCGTCAGCTGCGGCTTCCATCTGCTGCGTACACCGTATGACGTACTCTGCGCCCGATGTCAGCAGGACGGTATCCAGCCATGCACACCGGTCCGCGTCAAGATGCGAATCGCATTCATCGAGAATGAGGACACGCGGCCGGCTGATGCATGCCGCTGCTATCGCGACAAGGATCTTCTCCCCCCCGCTTAAGTCCTGCATATTCCGGTTGAGCAGCCGGGTGATTCCCATCATCCCCCCACATGCGCGGACTGCCTGATCAGTCTCTTTACATGCGATGCGGCGGAAGCGCAACGGTGATGCAAGTTCATCTTTCACCGTTGAAAAGAGGATATTCCGGTCCGGGAATTCATTCACGTACCCGATCTCGGTCTCACTTGGGGATCTTCCATCCACGAGTACGCTGCCGCAGTCAGGTTCTGCAATACCGGCGCAGATTTTCAGGAACGTACTCTTGCCGCTGCCGTTCGGGCCGATGATGGAAGTAACACCCGGGGCTATCGTAAGCGTATCGATAAAAAGACGCTGATACCTGACATTTTCAAAGGATATCATGGCAGGTGCCGCGCGATCAGGTACACTGCCCCGGTCTTTGCCACTTCCCCGGGGAGGAAGATTACCATCCCGAGGATGAACGCGGCGGCCGGGACCATACCCGTGGAGCCGATCAGCCATGCCACACCGCACAGGAGGATAAGGAGAGAGGCGGCGGTGAGCCCCCAAATCCGGTACGCCGGCGAGACTGACTCATACGCAAAACCAACGATCAGGGCCGCCGGGATAAACCCGATCAGGTATCCTCCGGTGGGACCAAGCAGCACACCAACACCGGCGACACCGTTATGGAAGACCGGAAGCCCCAGAGCCCCAAGGGCCACGTACAGCGCCACCGGGATAACAGCGTCGCGCTTCATCACCGCTCCCGCGAGCAGGACAAAAAAGGTCTGGAGGGTAAAGGGTGATGGAACAAACGGAACAGAAATCCAGCCGCCAAGCGCGACAAGGCCGATGAAAGCAGCAGTATATGCAATACGGCGTGAGCGCCGGAGATCGCCAAACATCGTCAACCATTAAAAAATTGGGGGTTGACGATAAAAGCGTACCGGTCTACTGGTGGAAACAGTCGCCGGCGATCACGCGCTCAAGCTTGCCGTTGTCCTTTCGTATGATGAGCGCACCATACTCATCGATATCGACTGCTTCACCGGAAAAACTGTTCCTGAGCGTCCGTATATCCACCCGGTGTTCGAGAGTACAGGAGAGGCTTTTCCATTCCCGGATGATCGTATCGTATTCCCCGCCTTCAATAAGGAGATACTGGCTCTCGAATTCTTTTAAGATACGGGCCAGAAACGAGGCGCGGTCAACTTCGTGGCCAAGTTCTGCGGAGATTGAGGTGATATTATTCTGGAGCGCCGGTGAGAACTGGCTGATAGGCACGTTAGCATCGATCCCCATCCCCAGAAGGCAGTAATGCACGGTATCGGCTTCTGCCGCAAGTTCGAGCAACAGTCCCGCCACTTTCTTGTTCCCGATGAAAATATCGTTCGGCCACTTGATCAGGGCACCCAGCTCGAACTCCTTACGGATCGCCCGTGCCAGTGCGACAGAACCTGCCATGGTAATCATAAAAATACGATCGATCGGGATACTGGGCTTTAAGACAATCGTGATCCAGATCCCACCGCTCGGCGAGACCCATGCCCGCCCCATCCGGCCGACACCCCCGGTCTGCTCCTCGGCGATGATCACCATGCCATGCATTTTTTCTACATCGCCGTCAGCGCAGAGCTGTTTTCCCACCCAGATTGTCGAAGGCGTGTTCTCCAGGTACCTCATTTTCTTCCCGATAAACGTTGTATGAAGTTTCTTGTGGATCTCGTACGGGAGCAGTTTGTTACTCATGCGCGTGAGCCGGTACCCCTCTTTCTGCGAGGACGAGATGTCGTACCCCATCATGCGGAGCTCGTTGATATGTTTCCAGACGGCAGAGCGGGTAATGCCCAGCTCGTTGCTGATGGTCTCTCCCGAGACCGGTCCATCAGATCTTTCAAGTATCTCCATTACCCTGAATGCAGAGTCCGGCGTCGATCTCACCTCTTCGAATTGCTGGATTCTTCCGGCATCGGGCAGGGATCCTTGCCGCACACCTGCTTTATGATGGCAGACTGGTGCTCCATGAGCGTGACAAGATCGAAAATCCCGGTGACATCAACAACCCCGAGTGCACCGATCACATGCCCCTCATGATCCCGTATGGGGGACACCGTCACCGGCACCCCTTTGTAGGCCCCGTTCTCCGGCGTTGTTTTTATCACGGCGTTCGATGTAATAGCCTGTTCGAGCACCGGGCCGGTATAATTGCGATCGATCACCCGGCCGTCTTCTACCCGGATACCGGGTTTCCGTAACGATTTCGCCGTTACCGGGAGCCGGTGGATGATCTCATGGATGGCAAGGACCACCGGTTCAAGATCTGCTGCCTCCGCAGTTTCACAAAAAGTATAGCGGTGCATCGGACAACCTCATATCATTCTGGTCTTTTTCCTGCTAGAATAAGGTTTGCGTCCCGGAAGCGCAGAATTTCTTTACAAAGGAACGGGACGGGTATTCATGGACGCTCGTTACGACCACGGTCCCATTCCCAACCTTTTTTTCGAGAATTACCGTTGATCCGTCGGATTCCCCTGCCGCACTTCCCCCGTGCGCAGGGAATATCCCGTCGCATTCGATGCAGGAGGGATCGTAATCCGCAAGAAGAGCCGTTCCCAGTTCAGACAATCCACACGCAATCTTCCGGGGAAAAACCTCATGCTGATACGTAACCGGGAACGGCAGCCAGTCATACGCGTCCGCCCGGTCAATAGCGGCCCCAAAGACAAGAAGGTTGCCCCCGTTCTCGACAAATTTTTCTATACGCTCTGACGAGGCCCGGAGCGCGGGGAGCAGCCGGCAGTAAGCCGGGTTTGCAAAGCCGGTGGGGATGACAAGACAGGTAAACGACCCATGGAAAAACGGGGCGGCGAGCATGTACGGGGTGACCAGTTCGCACGGGACACCGCAGTCCTCGATGAACCTGACAAAATGCTGGGGAGTCTCCCAGACAAATCCTGCCCGGCAGCTCACCCCTTGATCACTCCCAGCGGGGACAGGCGGGCGACAAGGGCCGAGAGCCCGACATCGTGGACAACCTGGACTACCTCGCTGCTGGGCTTGTAGACTTCGGGCGCTTCGTCAACTATCGCCGCTTCATTTGGCGCCCTGACTATGATGCCCTGTGCGAGCAGATGATCTGCCACCTCTTTTCCGGTCATCCTCTTTTTAGCCTGCGACCGGCTCATCACCCGGCCCGACCCGTGGCAGGTACTGCCAAAGGTGCGCTCCATCGCGGTTGCAGTCCCTTTGAGCACAAACGAGGACGTCCCCATGCTGCCCGGAATAATCACCGGCTGCCCGATCCGTGTAAGATCTCCGGGAAGATCCGCACATCCCGGCCCGAACGAGCGGGTGGCACCCTTGCGGTGCACGCAGACTTTACAGGTGTGCCCCTCAACGGTATGCTCCTCGATCTTTGCCACGTTGT
>JBEKTA010000138.1:0-4053 GCA_049516515.1 Methanoregula sp.
ACTCGTGGGCGGAATGCATATCAATTCAGAAAACGAGATGATCCGGCTGAATCTCAAGAAATATTACCTGTGCGGCAGCAACCTTGTTTCCGAGTTTGACGTGCTGTACTCATAAGAGCTTACCCCTATGGAACAAATCCCTGAAACACCCCCGGTGCTTCCCGCACCGGGCCCGGCACCGCACAGCGCCGGGCTGAAATGGTCCCTGATCATTATTGTTGGTCTTATCCTTGTGATCGGGATCTTTATCGCTGTGTTCTATCTTACGAACAATGACAATTCCGGTGTCAAAGTCATCCGTATGGAAGGCACGCTTTCGACGGGTGATTTCTCAACGGACGACAGTGTCGGGAGCGAATACGTCGGCAACCAGTTGCGGCAGGCGGCTGACGATCCGACGGTCGAGGCCATCGTGATCCGGGTCGACAGCCCGGGCGGAACACCGGCGGCAGCAGAGGAAATCATCAGCGATCTTGAGTACGCAAAGGCCAAGAAGCCGGTCGTCATCTCGATGGGTGACATGGCCACATCGGCTGCGTACTACGTCAGCGCCCACGCTGACCGGATCTATGCAGACCCTGACACGTTCACCGGTGCGGTGGGCGTCATCTGGACGTTCTCGGATATCAGTGAATATAACAGAGAGCAGGGATACAACGTCTCGATCGTAAAGTCCGGCGCAATGAAGGATATGGGGTCGACTTCCCATGCACTCACTCCTGAAGAGCAGGATTATGCCCAGCAGATCGTAAACGAGAGCTTTGAGCGGTTCATTGATGATGTGACGACACAACGGGTGATTGCGCGGTCCGATATCGATAACGGACGGGTGATCCGGGGCGCGGATGCCTTGAAACTTAACCTTGTTGACCAGCTGGGCAACCTCAATGATGCGATTGAGGGTGCAAAAGAACTCGCACAAGCGCGGAAGTAATCTCACCCGATTTTTTTAACGCGCTAAATTTTCATCTGCATGCATGTTTTGTTGCAGGGCCAGAGTGCAATCTGAAGTTCCCGCTCGTGTTGTACGGTCTCATTCTTCCGGACCGGTATTTTCTTCGTCATGATTGCTTTTCATGGTAGGCTCGCCAGTCTAAATTAACCATGAGCAAAAAACGGTCTGGCCGAAACCGACATGAACCGAGGTGTTCTCACCCAGACCATGAAAATTGTGAGGAGGAAATATGGGGAGGGCTCCCCGCCTCAGGGCCCCTCCGGGGCACGGCGGGGCAAGGGAGTTTTTATTATTTGTCACTAATCCGCCGCGGGGGCGTCCCTTTTTGGTGCGGCGGCACTCATCGCCACATAGTACCTGTAGGTTACCGACACAATCTGTTTCATCTCTCGCAAAAAACGGATCCTCTTCCAATCCAAATCCCCGCCTCATATCATCCGGATCGGGTCGGCTTTCATGTACTCCCGGCAGACGGTTGTCGCGTAATGTCCCGGCGGGAGGGTAAATTTCAGATGCACGTTAGTTTCCTGCACGGAAGCATCGACCGACGTTTTGAGTATGATCGGGCGCCACGCGCCGTCGAACTTTGTCCCGACAAAAACAGAAGCTTTCCGGAAATCCTCTGCGGTGATCTGCATATCAGCAAGAATATCCCGGATGGCATCATTGCCGGTGATCGCATCCGTCTTGTCTTTCCCCGGCATAAAGAGCGCGATGCTGCACCGGCCCCGGGCAAGGTGGAGCGAGACGGCAGGGATGTTTGCTGCCGTTACCGCATCGGTCCGGCCATTTGCAAAGATCAGCCGGTCCCCGGCAACGGGATCGGTGAGCGTATGGCCCTCACAAAGACGGTGCGAGAGGGCGCAGTTGAACAGGTACGACTGGAACGCAGAGACGAACATCGAGAGGAGTTTTGGCGGCAGCTGCCGGAGCGCACCGGCATAATCGTCCGGGTGGGCATGGAGGTACGAGAGCATCGAGCGCTCAAACGACATCTGTACCGGCAGCTCACGGAGTGCAGTCGCCGTGTCCCGGGTGTCCAAAAACGCCGTCCTGACACGCTGGATCTCTTCTGACTCTAAGGGGAATGCCTTTCCCACGTAGGTCATCACTGCCTGCTCGTAATCGCCATGCAGGATCTGTTCCCCGACCCGGTGCGTCAGCGGGCGGATGACACCGAACCGCTGGAGCCCGAAATAGTTGGGCAGGGCCTGTGATGCGGTCTCTGTTACCGTCGCGACCCGGCCGGCCAGATCCTCCGGGTCTGTGTCACGGATGCAGATATCGAAACGGTTTCCCTCGAGATCGCCGAGCGAGAGTTGTTCGTTCGACTGCCCGACCGGTTCAAGGGTAATATCTTTTAAGTATATCGCGGCGATCTCTTCCGGCGTTACCTTGTACAGCGAGATGAGCTGCGTGGTCCGTGCGTTCCGGTCTTTTGTCCCTGCCCAGCCAATCCGCCGGTGGCTGATGTTGAGCCGGCGGGCGATCTCTTTTACCGCATGCTGGAGTTCCCAGCTGGTTTTTGTGAGCCGGCAGATCAGGTATGGCCCTGCCGTGCTGCCCTTTCCTTCAAGCGGGATCTCGTCAACCAGGAAATCTTCCGGTACCGTGCGGAGCGTCCCACCGATACCGGGGGTCCCGGTCGCGTAGTACTGCATCCCGAGCTCGCGTTCGAGCGCAAAAGGACTCTCTTTCATAAGAGCGAGAGCGTCCCGGTGATCCTGTCGAGGTCTTCGGATTTTGCCGGGCCAAGGCCAAGCGCAGTGATGGTGCCGGGTGGGATCTCGGTCATGCCGGCGTCCTGGATGAGGGATGTGGAAATGCCTGCCCGTTCCGCAAGCACCTTAATCTCAAAAAGGGTGCGCTCAGTATCGGCCTTGAGCACCACTTTTTTCTGCCCTTCTGTCTGCCATGCCTTGCGCAGAGTCTTATCAGCGCTCTCAAATGCCCCGATTGATGCATGGGCTGCCTGGGCGCATTTCTTGCCGCAGCTCATCTTGACATCGTTTCTTAAGATAAGGCACTGTTTGTACCTGAAATGAGGTTCGAATCCGGGGTTATTTTCATTTTGAGGTGGTTTTGGCATCGCAAAATCTCTTTGGTTTGGGCGGAAATTAACCTTATCATTCCGGGAAAACCGGATGCAATCTCGTAATAAAATATAAAAAAATCCATGGATCGTCCTGGTGGTTGCGGTGCGAAAACTTTTGAATTTGCCCCGGGCCCAGTGTGGACGTTTATAGGGGGGACCCAAGAGAAGACCCGGTATGGTCTCGCTGGTCACCAGTCACCAGAAACCTCTATGTGATCTCTCACTAAAAAGCAACCATGAAACGATCTCAATCAAAATCCGGAACTGTGCCAAGGAAGGTAGTGGCACCGAGCATTGTCCGGATAATGTTTGCCGACCTTTGCAGGAAATACCCTGCCTTTGATACTTTTTACTCCGATAATGAGGCCGATATCGATAAAACAGGTATTACGTGGGAGATCACTGCAACAGCGAAGAACGAGGGCACTTCGTCACCGGTAACAAATTCCATTGTCCTGAAAAAATATCCCCGATCCCAGGAGGATGCGCGCACCGTCGCTCATGAAATTGAGCACCTGCTGATCTGGGAACAGGGATACCCCTATATTATCGCTGATATGCATGCTGACGACGAACTCTACCGCAGGCTTCACCAGTCGGCACAGGCTATCCAGGGAACAGTATTTGAGCCCATGGTTGAATCGAAAACAAAAAAATATTTTAAAAACGTATGTGCCGTCAACCACACTTCGGCCATGAAGGGACTCTCAAAATTAATAGAGAACAAGGAGAAAATCCTTCCTGAACTCGAAGAGCCCCGGGCTCTCCTGTATTACAGCTGCCTGTACGTCCAGAAACGCCAGATCCTTGAACTGACCTGCACGACGGACAAAACAGATGAATACACCCGCAAATTCGCGATGCATTTTGGCGAAACCATTCTCCCGTGCGCAGATAAAATTACAGACCTCATCAAAAAGCACACGACCCGTTCCCCGGATTCAGTCAGGATGATCCTCTCGGGCATACTCCGGAACAGGAACTGTGATTTTGGCTACCGGTG
>JBEKTA010000139.1:0-4049 GCA_049516515.1 Methanoregula sp.
GAGCGTCCGGACCGGTTTTCCGACAACGGCAGACTCGGACACCGCGAGAAGCGTCACAAGCGGGCGGTTTACCCATTCTATCGTGTCATTGCGCATCTGGAAGATCCCAAGCGGCGTTGCCGAGAGGATCGCCGTGAGCTGGTCGTTCTGCAGTTTAACGTCCCGCTCCGACTTCTTGCGCAGTGCCGTCTGCTTCATTAAGGTGACCAGGTCTGCTGCCGGGGAACGCAGGTCCGCAGAACGGGGGATGACGATCTCGGTACCGTTGTTGACCTCCTCAAAGGCGACCCGGTTCTCGCTCATGCGGGAAAAGAGGATGACCGGTGTAGGGTTTCCTATGGACCTGAGGTAGAGCAAAAAGCCGATACCGTCCATGTCGGCAACAAACTCGATCCCGTTGACCGCTGACACTTTCTCGTAGCAGACGATGACATCATAGTTCCGGCTCCTGACTTTCTCAATTGCCAGTTTGGTGGACGGCACCACATCCAGCCTGATCTCCCCGGTCTTCTCCAAAAACGGGCGGAACTGTGTGAGAAAATCGGTATTGTCGTCGACAAACAGGACTGATATCATCCGAAACTCCCGTGGCGTTGAGCTCCCGCCTGCGGTGTATACCTATGATCTGGATATTTTTGCAATAAATACTTGACTGGAAAAAGGGGAAATTGCGGATTTCGCGTAATTTATGCCCGGAATGCACATGTCTTTCCCGTGAGGGGCATTTGTGGGCACGAGGTCTGGTCTGCTCCTTTTTTAGCTGCTGTCGCGGTCAGGGTCTCCCGCGTCCCCCTCATCCACGGTCCCGGGTTCATCGTCACAAAAGTTCCCCCATGCGAGCCAGCACCCGGTGACAAGGATAAGCGGGACGCCAAGGGGCAGGGAAAAACCGTGGTCGCTGTGGAGGGCAGGGCCGTACTGGACGAGCATCGCGACGAGAAAGAGCATACCACCTGCGATCGTAAGCAGGCCTGCGGGTTTTACCGGCCGGGTGTCATCCTTTACGGTGGCAAACGTAAGAAGGATCAGTGCGGCAACGAGAAGAAATGCCCCGAGAGACCAGATGACGGTTGAAAAAGCACTGGACCCTTTGAGTATGCCATCGTGCACGTAACCGAGATCCCGGTGTATGAGGATGAGGCTGTTTCCGAGGTAGCTCTCCTGGAACCGGAAGAGGGCCCACTGGATACCGGTGGCAAGGTTATTGCCGATACCATAGATGTTGAGCGGGACAACAAAGAGCAGGCACTCAATGATGAGCGGCAGGCGGAGACGGGTCATAGGGAGAAAAAAATGTTGTTGATGAATTCACCAGAAATGCCAGAAGACGGGCGGAGATGATCACTTGTTGGTGTTCCCGACAATTGCAAGCTGGTACATCCAGTCCATCAGCGGGTGGCACTCCTGCACCATGCATTCCAGGTCGCAGGCGATGCACGGGATCAGTTCGTCCCCGGCAAGCAGGTTCTCGGGATGTACCGGCTGCCTTTTTGCCCGGAGAAGATAGGTCTTGATCCCGCCTTTCTTGGATTCAACACGATCAATAAGCCCGTTCTCTTCGAGTTTTTTTACGATTCTCGAACATTTCCGGCTGTCCACGCCCAGTTCCTTCCAGAGCTCGCTCTGGAGGACACCCTCCGGTCTTGACTGGATCAGGGTAAATGCTTCGTCTTCAGGTTCAGGCATCGAGAGTCAGGCCCCCTTTCACATTTTAGAGAACCGGGGCAATGGTAAGGATATTATTGCCCCGGATGACGACCGTGCCCAGGCTCCTGCCCCGCTCGTTGTTGACAAACTCGATCGTCTCGTCCATGTGGATATTTAAGTATTCATCGACCGCGACAAGCCTGCCCTGCAGCTTGCGCCCCTCATCCTTGATCTCAACGGTAATCTTGGAATCTACGAGTGCAAACACTTTCTTTATGGGCAAAACAATTCCGTTAACCATCTGTCCTGATTAGGGTCGTAAGATAATTAAAGTTTGCTAGAAATGGCAGTGGTGCGGGGAAAACATCTAACAAAAATGGAGGGGGAAGGCCGCCAGGATCTCCGTGCCGGGTTATCCAAGGGTCTTACGAATGGCTGATGCCGTGCCGTACGAACCAAAGGCCTTAAAAAAGACCAGGCTTTCCGCGTAGGCCATCGCCTGCATGGCCTTATTTGTCTCTTCATCGACGGCATAAATTTCCTTGTAGAATTCCTTTATGGCCATCTTGCAGTTGCCATCGAAGATCTGCCGGTCTTTTTTGCCGGGATTTGCGGGCCGGTACTTCTCAAGCGTCCAGTCAGTTATATTCTGGTAAAGGGCAGGTTCGTAGATTTTTAAGATGCCAAACGCCACATCCTGCCAGAACGTCCCGACATTGCCCTTGATAATGTCCCCTTTCGGGAAATGCAGGTTGATGAGATCGCGCGGGGTGCCGGTGATGCCGTGCTGGGCGATGCCGACGTGCAGGTGGTTGTCCCGCAGTGCCTGTGCGATTGCCTTTGTCCGGGGGATGTCGATGGAGAGCTGTTCGATCACGTTCCCGTTTGCATCGTACGCATGGCCGTGGGAACTTCCGTTTGCGATGGCAATCACATGGGGGTGGACATCGTTTTCGTTGAGAGCCTGGATAAACCCGACTGCCTCCTCGGGACGGGTCAGGACAAGACCTTCCGTGTCTTTTCTCCCGATCTCGCCGACTTCCACTTCAAGGCCGAACTCTTTGCCGTTCATTTTCTGCCGGATATGACGGGCAAGGTCGGTGGTGACCCGGATATTCTCCTCGAGTTCTTCCCGAACGGTTTTTCCCTCGAAGTTAAAGAGGTGGGAGGCATCGATGGCAAACGAGGTGTATCCGGCTTTTATCTGCGCATCGATCAGCTGCTTTGTTCCCTCGATCTCTGCGGCATCGCCCTTTTTGATCGTGATGTGATCCGCGTGGAGCGCCCAGATATCAAACCCGACCGCCTCTGCCGCTGCATTCATCTTTTCCGAAAACACCTGCGGCGTCATCCCGGTGTAGCCCCCTTTGAGATCGGATTCTGACCGGGCAAGTTCCATGAAAACCGCAGAATCGGTATCTTTTGCTGCTTTGAAAATGCCCTCGGCGACCGTTGCGACACGGACATTCGCGGCCATGACAATCGCTTTTTTGCCGGAGATGCCGGAAAAAATGGTCGAGCCGGGGATTGGACCAAACGTTTGTGCGTTCATGTTCCTGCTCCTGTTTTAGTGTGTACTTATCATTCCCTCATATATTTTTCAATCTGGCTGATCTCTTTTTTACCGCCGATGTAGATGGGCGTGGTCTGGTCAATCGCTTCCGGCCTGACCTCGCGGTAATCAGTACTCCCATTACTTACCGCCCCGCCCGCTTCGCAGACGATCATGCCCATGGGGTTTGCCTCGTACAGGATCCGCAGTTTCCCCTTTTCCTTTCCCTTGTATCCCGGGTAGGTAAACACCCCGCCCTTGTGGAGGATCTGGTGGACGTCTGCGACAAAACAGCCACTAAACCGGAGTTTGTAGCCGGCACTTTCAAGCCCGGCGATCCACCGTGCATGGGCCGGGAGGTAATCCCTGCGCAGTGCACCGGGCGCGTAAATCTTCCCGTCCGGGATCCGGATATTCTCCTCGCGCAGCATAAATTTGCCGGTCTCATCTTTCACGAATTCATGAACACCGTGGCCGGTGGTGACGGTCAGGAGGGTGAGGGGGCCGTACAGTATGTACAGGGCGGCAATCATGGCCGAGCCTTTCGTGAGGACCGGGCCAGGATAAATGCCGATAATCGAGCCGACGCAGAGGTTCACATCAAGGAGCGAGGAGCCGTCAAGCGGGTCGATGACGACACCGAAGTTGTTCTTTGCATCCCTGACCTCGATTATCTGATCCTGCTCTTCGGTTGCGATGTACCGGACAAGGCGGGATTTTTTGAGACCTTCGACAAATACGTCATCAGCGTACTTGTCAAGGGGCTTCTGGTCTTCGCCAAACATGTTCCGGGTGCCGCAGGCCGAGGTATTCATGCAGTGGGTAAGGAAACCCTGCCTGACGGGGCCGG
>JBEKTA010000140.1:0-4008 GCA_049516515.1 Methanoregula sp.
CCGATCATCTCGGGGGGTTTTAAGATCATCTTCAAGAACGCCCGGATCACCGCAGACCGGGTAATTATCGAGCCGATCCAGCCTAAAAAACCGGGAGCGGATAAAAAATGACCGTCCCTGATCCTCACGAAGAGAAAATAACTGCCGGGACAAGGCAGGTGCAGGATGCCATCCCGGGTCTCCTTGCGATGCTGTCCGGCAAAAAACGGGTAGAACTTGAAAATTTCGCGATGGATATTGGCGACCTCGAACTCTGGATCCCCACTGGAACCGGCGCCACCCCGACAGGATCAACCTCCCCGGCACGCGTGAAACCCACGACCCTTTTTACCGAGACGTTTATTCCATCTCACGAAGAATTCGTGGGTCGTATCCATGAAGTCCACCTCGGCGCGACAAAAAGTAAGGGGGGCAGCCGGAGCAGGTCCCTTGTGATCGGGGGATCCACGTACCCGCCGTTTGTCAGCGCGGATCATCCGGCGGCCCACCCACCGGTCTTTGCGCTCGATGTATTTGACATGGCGGTGCCGCTCTCAAAAGTACTCATGGAAAACGTCAAAGACGTGATGAACGATCCGGCCGAATGGGCGCGGATGAACGTGAAGAAGTACGGTGCCGACATGATCACGGTTCACCTCATGTCCACCGATCCGCTCATCGGCGATGCCACACCCGCCGCAGCGGCACGGACTGTCGAAGACGTGCTCCAGGCAGTCGACGTCCCTCTTATTATCGGAGGATGCGGGGACCCGCGCAAGGATGCGGCGGTCTTTTGTAAGGTTGCGGAAGTTGCTGATGGCGAACGGCTGCTCTTAAACTCGGTCACGCTGGGAATGACCGAGACAAAGACGCTGGACCTGGTTGCCCGGGCGGCAAAAGAGCACGGCCACGCGGTGCTCGGCTTTACCGGCCTCGAACTTAACAAGGCAAAGGAACTCAACCGCCGGCTCTACGAGTACCTCCCGCCGGAAGATATTGTGATGGACTTAACGACGGTCGCACTCGGGTACGGGCTTGAGTACTCGTTTACCATCCACGAACGGGCCCGGCACGCGGCGCTGATGGGAGATACCGAACTCCAGCAGCCGACGATCTCTGCATCAACGAACGCATGGGCAGCCCGCGAGGCATGGATGAAGATGGACAAAAAATACGGCTCGCGGGGGCTTCGCGGCCCGCTCTGGGAGACGATTAATGCACTTACCCTCCTCCTTGCCGGTGTCGATATCTTCATGATGATGCACCCGGCCGCAATACGAACCTGCAAGGATACGATTCGGATGTTCGCGGAAAAAGATGCGCCGGTGCCGGAAGGGGTTGCCCGCTGGGCGACAATGAAGATCTAGACACGGGGGTATGAGGATGTCAGAACGCGAACCCAAAAAAACCATAAAAGAGATCAGCCCCATCGACGTGTACAAACTTCTCCCCAAGACCAACTGCAAGGAGTGCGGCGAGGCAAACTGCATGGCATTTGCGACAAGGGTGGTCAACGGGGAGCTGGCCGTTGACAACTGCCCGCCGGTCACAAAGGAGGAGTACCGGGTCAATTTTTCCAGACTCGAAGATCTCATGGCGCCACCGGTCAGGACCATTGTAGTCGGGACGGGCAACCGGACCATGAAACTGGGCGGGAAGTACGTCCTGTACCGGCACGAGTTCACCTACAGCAATCCCACACCCATTGCGATAGACGTTTCAGATGACCTGCCCGAGGATGAGCGTACCGCACGGGTCAGGGCTGTCGCGGACTTCTCCTACAACTATATCGGACGCGAACTGCGTCTGGATGCCATCGCAGTCCGCTCGACCCGGCACGACCCGGCTGCCTTCGCATCAGCGGTCACTGCCGTTGCCGCCCTGACCGATCTGCCGCTCATTCTCTGTACCTACGATGCGGCGATCATGGCGGCCGGCCTCGCCCATATCCGGGAACGCCGCCCGCTTCTCTATGCGGCGACAAAGGACAACTGGAAGGAGATGGCGGAACTCGCCCTCCGCTACGGGTGCCCGCTCGCGGTATCAGCCCCCCACGACATCGCACTCCTGCGATCGCTGGTAAAAACCCTCGTGGAGTACGGGGTTGTCGATCTCGTGCTCGACCCGGGAACGGCAATCGAGCCCGGCCTGTCCGGGACGATCCATACCTTCTCGCAGATCCGCAGGGCAGTATTTGCCGATGGAGACGAACTTCTTGGTTACCCGCTGCTTGGCACCCCGATCACCGCATGGCTCTCACCCGAGATCTCGCACGAATTGATCCAGTGGAAGGAAGCCTGTGCTGCATCGATGCTGCTCTCCCGGTACACGGATCTCCTGATCCTTCACAGCCTCGAAGGCTGGGTGCTCCTCCCCCAGCTGATCTGGCGTTTCAACATCTACACCGACCCGAGAAAACCGGTCTCTGTCGATACCGGCGTCAGGACATTCGGGTCGCCCGGGAAGGACGCGCCGGTGCTTATTACCACGAACTACGCGCTCACCTATTTCACAGTCGAAAGCGATATCAAGGCTGCGGGCATCGACTGCTTTCTGATTGTCGTGGACACAGGGGGGAACAGCGTGGAGAGCGCAGTTGCCGGCCGGTACCTAAACGCAGAGTCCATGGCGGCAGCCCTTAACGATAACAAAATTGCCGACATTGTCGACCACCGGCACCTGATTATCCCGGGGCTGGCTGCCCGCCTGAGCGGCGAGACCGAGGAGGCCAGCGGTTGGCATGTGCTGGTCGGCCCGAAGGATTCGTCCGGCATCCCTGCCTTTCTCAAGGCCCACTGGCCGCCGAAAAACTCTTGATCGGGGACCACTGTTTCAGGTTCGGGAGTATATACCCCCGACAGAAGGCCTGCCGTATGAGATGGAGATGAACTGATACCTATGCAGCAGCCAGACACGAGTGAAATCAGGGTTATTTTCCAGCCGATGAACCGGGTGCTTACCGTACCTGTGGGTACACAGCTTTTCAGCGCCCTGCGTATGGCCGGGATCGCAATCGAGGGTATCTGCGGAGGTAAAGGTACCTGTGGGAAATGCCGGGTCATATTAACGACAGGGACCTGCACGGCCGCTACGGAGACCGGGACGGGATGCCGGCTCACGCAGAAGGAGCGGGATGAGGGGTATTACCTCGCCTGCCAGGTGACGCTCTCCGCGGACGCCGGGTTTACGATCCCGGTGGAGAGCCGGATCGACTCCCCCCAGATCCTGATCACGCAACCGGTGGCACAGGGCGAGATCGAACCCGCGATCGTGCGTTACCGGGTGGAAATTGCACCCACTGACGGCCTGCCGTTTGCCTCTCAGTCGATCCGGTTTTCAGGGTATTCCGGCCTCCGGCCCCGCATGACTGATGACCAGTATCATGCGCTGCTGGATGCAGAAACTCCACAGGCAGCCACGCTCTCGATAGTCCGGTCGCCCCCGGAGGTGCTTGACATCACCCCGGCTGAAGGTGCCCTGCCCCTCTACGGTGTCGCCATTGATCTCGGCACCACAACGATTGTCGGCTGCCTCGCCCGCCTCGATACCGGTGAGATCCTTGCCACCGGATCTGCCCTGAACCGCCAGATCACGTACGGCGAGGAATTGCTCACCCGGATCGGGTATACCGGTTCCCCTGCAGGGCTTGCCACGCTCCAGAAAGCGGCGGTTTCAAGTGTCAATGAGGTGATCGACTCCCTCGTCCGGACCGCAGGGATCAGCAGCACGGATATCCTGGATGTCTGCATCGCGGGAAACACGGTGATGAATCACCTGTTCTGCGGCATCGACCCCCGGTACCTGGACCTCGCAAATGCCCCGGTACCACGGGCGCCAATCCAGAAAACCGCACGGGAGATCGGGCTTACAGTGAACCCGGGCGCCGGGGTGTACTGCCTTCCCAATGTCAGCAGGTTTGTTGGAGGGGATGCAATCGGCGACCTGATCGCGGCCGGGATACATACATCCGATAATGTCTCGCTTATGGTCGATCTCGGGACAAACGGCGAGATCGTCCTTGGCACCCGG
>JBEKTA010000141.1:0-3923 GCA_049516515.1 Methanoregula sp.
TCGCGAATGCGGTTGTTGCCTGCAGCACCGTGGCCTCCCGAACCTGTTCGGTGATATCGGTCAGCGTGACAAACAGCAGACTGGCAGTTTCCTTGGGATCCAGGACAACCGAACCGTCCAGTGAAACAAACCTGGCGCCTCCCCCGTTTCGGGCAAGGGCAAAACGTTCTGCATGGATACTCCCGGAGTGTTTAAGTTCCAGGATGCCGGCAGAGAAACGCGCCTGATCTTCCGCGGCGATAAACTCAAAAAGGGACCTCCCGGTTACCATGCCAGCCGGGCAGCCAAGCATCACCATGGCTGCCCGGTTGATGTCCATAATACGTCCGTCCTTGGAGAGCGTCAGGCAGGCAAGCGGGGCCTGTCTGAATGTCTCCTCAAAGAGGGTAGCACGGCCGGTGCGGGTCTGCCGTGCCTCGTTCTCTTCTGCGATCTCGTGCCCCCCCGGTGCCTCCCCCTCCGTTTTGTCTTCCGGTATTTCGGTCAGCAGGCCCTGCACACCTGTGCATCTCTCCTGATCCATATGCGGGCGGCATGATGCACACACCCGGCAGGACTGCCTGCTCTTACTGAGTATCCTGAACTCAAACCGGGAGGTCATGCCCTGTTTTACTAAAGCAAAATGGTGGGCGACTGACGGGATATCTTCCGCACAGACCAGGATGGCAAAGTCCTTTCCTGTCACGTCCTTTGGATCGTAACCGAACCGGCTTATACGGGGACTCGCATAGGTGAGGATCCCGTCATCGCTGACGGTAAAAATGATGCCTGTGAGGTTTTCAACGAGCGAGCGGTATGCCCGCTCTGACTGGCGGAGCGCCCGCTCGCTCTGCCGCTGTGCAACGGCCGATCGTATTTTTGTATCGAGTTCCGCAAACTGGGTCCGGGGCGAATCCCCTTTCCGGATGTAAAAGTCCGCACCGGCATTGAGTGCTTCGATCGCAACCTCTTCCCCGCCTTTGCCGGTAAAAAGGATGAATGGCATCCCGTCACAGCGCGGGCGGAGGTATTTTAAGAACTCGATACCGTCCATCTCCGGCATCTGGTAATCGGAGACCAGCGCATCGTACCGCTCTGCTTTGAGTTTCCCGATTGCTTCGTGTGCCGATGTGACGGTTTCGACCCTGAACTCACCCCCACGCTCCATAAAAATTCTGGTTACTTCAAGGAGCGCTGGGTCATCGTCAACATATAAAACCGAGATCATGGCTACCTCCGGTGGAGTCGGATCGGAAACTTACGTATATTCCCATCGTTTTTCAGAATAAATAATGGTATATGTCGAATCCTGCCTGCCCGGCAGCGTGGCGACCTGAAACCATGATAAAGTGCACAGATAATCGATTTAAAAAAAGTCGACGGATCTCCAGTGTCCGGTACATTATCCAAGAAATTGTTGCAGGGCGGTTTGGAGTTCGCAAAAGGTGACCGGTTTCTGGAGGATGCCCAGTTTCGGGTCATGAAGTTCTGCCAACTTCCCAGGCACCATGGGTGATGCGGTAAAGAGGATCACCGGGATCTCCCGCATGTTATATTCCGTTCGCAACCGTTCGAGAAATTCCCAGCCTGAAAGGGGGGACATCATGATATCAAGCAGGATCAGGGCTGGCGGTTCAGATCTGACATAGTTCAGTGCATCGAGTCCGTTGGGGATAAGTACTGGTTCGTATCCCAGTTTTTTCAACAGGATCTCCATAAGGTCAAGGATTGGCTGGTCATCCTCGACAACTACAATCTTACACGTCATGGTGATCAACTTTGTCTGGCCGTTTTTTCGGTATATGAATGGTAAATGTGCTCCCGATGTTCATGATACTGTCAACGCTGATGTATCCCCCGTGCAACTGGACATACTTTTTTGCAATCGCAAGGGAGTGCCCGGGCACCCCAATGCTCTGTCGGAGGGAACTGGTTCCTCCATCGTTTTCGGGTTTGAATATCTCATCGAGCTTGGTCTCGGTGATACCCACGCCGTTGTCCTGAATCGCGAGCCGGTGGAACGGGAGGGTTGCCGAACCCCGGTAGGTAATCCAGATCTTTTTTGGCGGTTTGGAGTAAGTCACCCCGTTTGCAACCAGCACATCAATAACATAGGAGAGTTTCTGGCGATCGGCCTCGAAAACAAGGTCGGGGGGGATATCGATTGCAATCTCCGTTTTGATGGAATACCCCCCGTTTGAGATAACTGCATTGACCATTCCCCGGACGGAAAAAACAGAATAGTCAAGGCTGGTTTCCTCTACCTCAAGTACCGAGAGTTCCAGCATCTGGTTGATGATCTGGCGTTCCTGGTCGACACTTTTGGCGCACCGGTCAAGGATCTGCCGGGTCTCATCGGTCACTCCGAAGGACTTCGGATCCTGGAGAAGCAGGTTGAGATACCCCATGATCGGCTGGAGTGGTGTCCTGAGCTCGTGGGCAACGGCACGCATCATCTCGTGCCGGCGTTCTTTGGTCTGCTCCATCCGTTCACGGTATTCTTCCCATTCGGTGTTATCGATAATATTGATGAGCCCGGCGGGCCGGTTGTTGCGGGTGATGGGGGTAAAATAGAGAACCGCCCTCCGGACCTCCCCGCTCTTTGTAGCAAACCTGAACTCCGCCCGGTCCGGGACCGGCGCCGCTGCGTCCCAGCGGCCGGCAAAAACCACGAATCGTTCCTTGTCCTCATCAATAACACTGTCGGCAAGATCCCTGCCTGTGCATTCGTCTGGTGTGTACCCGGAGAAGATGGAGAATGCCGGATTGGCAAAGAGGATTTTCGTGTGATCGGTGATCACCATGCCGGTGGGAGAGTTTTCGGTCACCTGCCTGTACTGGGTTGAACTGTCGACGACCTCCTGACGGACGAGTTTCTCGGTATTGATATCGATAACCGAACAGCTGACAACGGTGTCGTCGATCCGGCTCCAGGAGAGGTTGACCCAGTGGGGTTCCTTTGTTTTTGTGGCAAAGCAGGTCTCAAAATTCCTGATGTCCTCCCCGGATCCGAGGTGTTCAAAGAACAGGCGCTGGAAATCGTGGGAGAAGAAGAGCCGGGAGAAGGTTGTCCCATTGAGTTCTTCAACGGTATAGCCGAGCATCGCTGCGACCTGCTGGTTTGCAAGACGGATTGTAAAATTGTTCTTATCAAAAAGGATGACTCCGAGAAGCGAGTTCTCAAAGATGCTGCGGTACCGGGCTTCCGAGATCCGGATGATGTTCGTGAAGTAAACGACCGCGAGCGCAACGCAGACAAAGAGCACTGCCTGGCCGGTGGCCGACCAGAGAGCGAGTGTATCCGGGAAGAGCGAGAAGTATACAAGAGATTCGTACACGATCCCGCAGATGCCTGCGAGGATGATCCCGCGCCGGGGATAGAAATATGTCGCATACAGGATGGGGAAGTAGAAGAGCTGGGGATAGAGTGCGCCGATATTCTGGGCAAGAGCGATCGCCGTAATCAGGATGGAGGAGAGTGTCAGAGACGCAATAACCATGAAGCGGACAATATCCGTGTGAGAGAACCTGTGTCCCCAAAGGGCGATCTGCCGTTCCATTACCAGTTTGAATTAACGTTGGTAACGTATAAATCTGTCATTACGGGTCCCTCATCGTTATAAAATAAAATCAGAGGATTACAGGACAAGGGGCTTTAATTTCTCAATCACCCGGTTGACCTGCGCGACTGAGGTGCCAATGTAGGCATCCGGCGCGAGGAGTGTTATGAGATCATCTCGTGAACAGAACCGGATCACTTCGGTGTCCGCCCCGAGCACATCGGCAAGCGGCCGGCTCTCGGCAAGAGCCTGCATGCTTGCCATCCGAACGCGTTCATGGGCGTCCTGCCGGCTCATGCCGCGCCGGGTGAGTTCGTGGATGACGCGCGGCCGCTCGAGGCCGGGATGCAGGCGATCGATCTCGTCGAGCAGCGCGGCGACGAA
>JBEKTA010000142.1:0-3922 GCA_049516515.1 Methanoregula sp.
AGCAGGTAATTCTCCAGCAGCCAGATGATGACGATCACAAGGGGGATAAAGAGGAGGGGCACACCGGCAGATTTCCCCGCACCTGACAGGGGTACCTCAGCGCTGTTTACTCCGGGTTCGTCCATACGCTTGTTCCTCTCCGTAATCGTTCACCGGAACCCCCGCCATGGGGATCCGGCCGGTACTATGCAGGGATAATCGTCACCTCGCAGCCTCAAAAAGGTCTCGGATCCGGCGCGTACGTTCCCCGGCAGACACATCCCGGGCCGGGTACCGGTCATCGAAGGTGGGAAGTGACCGCTCAAAGAACACGCCGAGCGCGATGGGCGCATCCCGGTTGTAGTCCCATTCCCGCGCTTTTGCACACGCCTTCTCAAAATCAGCGGTATCATGGCCGGCAAGGTCGTATACCCGGGACTGGTAGTACTCGGTCATGTTAAAGAAACTCGCGCAGATCTGGAGGACGTCGATGAAGGCAAAACCCTTGTGGGCGATACCCTGCCGGATCAGCTGCGCAAGCTGCGGCATCTTCCGCGTGTAGCCCCGCGCGATATACGTGGCGCCGCTTGCAAGCATCAGTTCCAGCGGGTTGAAGGGGTACTCAGTGGTCCCCGCAGGGGTTGATTTTCCCTTGAATCCCAGAGGCGACGTGGGGGTGTACTGTCCCGTCGTGAGCCCGTAGACCCGGTTGTTGTGGACGATCATGGTGAGGTCGATGTTCCTCTTTGCGGCAAAGATCAGGTGGTCGAGACCTTCCGCGTATGCATCCCCGTCGCCCGCACAGCAGATGACGGTAAGTTTCGGGTTTGCAAGTTTGATCCCCGTCGCTACCGGGATCGTCCGCCCGTGGAGCGTGTAGACGCTGTTGATGTTTAAGTAATCGGCAATCTTTGCATGGCATCCGATACCGGTGACCAGCACCACGTCATCAAGGGACCGTCCCTCTTTTTCAAGGCCGGCAAGGATGTCCTTGAGCGTATGCTGGATCGCAAAGTTGCCGCAGCCGGGACACCAGGTGTTCTCTGCAGGGGTGATCAGGTTCCGGGTCATGGGGCGATCGCCTCCTGCACCCGCAGGAACAGTTCATCGGGGGTGAACGGGCGGCCATCATATTTGAGAACCATCGCATCAGTACTCACGCCGTGCTCCCGGGCAAGTGCAGCGAGCTGCCCGGTGGCATTTTCCTCGACAGCGATCAAGTGCTGCACCCCGCGGCACGCAGCAGAAAACTGCTGGTCCGGGAAGGGAGAGAACACCACGGGCTGGATCACCCGCAGCCCCAGCCGTGCGGCCACTTCGTCGCAGGCATTCCGGACAGAGCCCCAGCAGAGGAGGGCAGTGGTGGCACCGTCGGTGCCCCGGACACTGACACACGGGTACCGGTTCATCTCCTCTTTGAGTTTCGCTTCTTTTCTCCGGCGCTTTCCGGCCATCATGGTGACCAGTGCTGCATCCTCGGTCGTGATCCCGTCTTCATCGTGCGCATAACTGTTCACCTTCACGACGGCATCCTTCCTGCCCGGGAATGCGAGAGAGGAGATCCCGTCAGGGGTATCATGGTACCTCCGGTAGGGTGCCTGCCCGTCCCAGAACACGGGATCGGCCACCGGCAGTCCGGTAAGAGTATCGTAATCGACGCTGTAGGTTCCTTCAGACAGGGTCTTGTCGGCAAGCACAAACGCCGGGATCTGGTACTTCCAGGCAAGGTGGAGAACGGCGATAGACCAGCGGTACGCCTCGCCGGCATCGGCAGGTGCGACGATCAGCCGGGGGAACTCCCCCTGCCCGGCGTGCAGCACGAACTGAAGCTCTGCCTGACCGGTATAGGTGGGGAGACCGGTTGACGGCCCGGTTCTCTGGGAGACCACGATCACGATCGGGATCTCTGCCATACCGGCAAACGAGAGCCCTTCGGTCATGAGGCAGAACCCGCCTCCCGAAGTACCGACAGCGGTCCTCGCCCCTGCTGTGGCACTGCCAAGGCCCATCAGGATCACCGCGATCTCGTTCTCCGGGTGGATGACCGTTATCCCGAGCCGCTCTGCATTCCCGGCAAGGAAGTGGAGCAGGGTCGAGGACGGCGTCATCGGGTAGGAGATATAGTGCGAAAGGCCGCCCGCGACAAGGCCAAGCCCGATCGCTTCATTTCCCGAGAGAAGGGTGCGTGGCGGACCGGCAATCGCGGGTATCGGCCGGGCGGTTTGGATCTCATCGTACGCCCGCCGGGCAACCCGGAGGTTCTCGTCTGCTGCCTTTGGCATATGGCGGCTGAAGACTTCCAGGACGATCTCCCAGGGGAGGCCTGCCGCCTTTGCAAAAGCGCCGATCATCACGGAGTTCCCGGTGATGGGCGACGCGGATTCTGTTTTAAGGATGGCATTTATGGAAACAGTCTGGCCGCTTTTTATTGATTTTGCCAGATCCGCATTTGCTACCACGGTACAGTCCGGGCAGTGCGGCAGGTGCAGGTCGAGCGTCTCCTGGTTGAGCGCGACAAGATAATCGATCCGGTCGTTGTACGCCCCGACGGGTTTGTCAGCGGCACGCACCAAGGCAAAATTGTGTCCCCCGCGGATCAGGGACGGGTAATCGATAGAGATATAGACAAAATAACCGAGATGGTTGAGCAGCTGTGCGACCATCGCCCCGGCATTGTTGATCCCATCCCCGGCCCTGCCCCCCACGAGCACGGATATTTCTTTCATAACCAGTTCCCTCTACACCTCTGGTGATTCCGGGAACGGTATATAGGTTGGGATGATGATACGTGCACAAAGGGGCAATAAAAAAGATCAGTTCTTATGGATCATTATCTCAAGCAGCGTTTTCATCTCGTTGATCCGGTAGGGTTTGGCAAGCCTGCCGGAAAAACCGTAACTGGCAAAGTCCTGCATAACCGGATCATTGGCATAACCGCTTGACACGACCGCCTTCACATTTGGGTCGTAGCTGCGGAGTTTTTCTATGGTTTCCCGGCCGCCCATTCCCTCAGGTATGGTAAGATCGATGATGACAAGGTCAAACGGCCGGCCTGCTTCCTTCTCCTGTGTATACTGCTCAATTGCTGACGCGCCCTCTTTTGCAAAAACGGCATCGTACCCAAGGAACCGGAGCACTTCACGGGACACATCGAGGATAATATCCTCATCGTCCATCAGGAGAACTTTTCCTTTCCCTGCCATAGCCACTCCGTGTTGTGTTATACTTCACGCATACGTTCTATATATTTTCCCTGTGAGGAGGTTTTCACAGATAAACCGGGTCGCATACCCCGGGAACCTGCCACCGGACGGGTTTTAGATCACCATTACCGGCCTTTTTTCTGCGCCCGCAACCGGGCAGCTTCTTTTGGATCGTTCACCCGCAGCAGGTATGTCCCGTGGCAGGGCTTGGTAAACGGGAATATGACATTATCCCCGTCAAGGCCGACCGCAATCGGGGGAACCCCGATGGTATGGACATCGAAAATCTTGAACCCCGGCTCGACATCGAGCGATTCGGAAAAATGGCTCCTGATGTAGTCCCTGCATTCCTTGAACGACGCATCCCGGATCAGGATCTCGTACTTGAGATCTTCTACGCAGCCCATGGCACCGCCTCGTCAATTGCTTTTTTCAGTGGCAGGGGGTTGTGCACGGCCTTTGCCGCGATCTTCGTGCAGGGGAACGTGATCTGCTGCACGAGATCATCCTGGTGTTCGCCATAGACAAGGACATACAGTTTCGCTTTCGAAATCACGCCCATCGTCGCCGCATAACTGATGCCTGCATCGTTGTGGATAAACACGAAACACTTGTCGAAGTCCCTCTTTTTCTCGGTGATCTGGGCGACAACCCGGTCGAGGTCGGTGATCTCGCCCAGGTAGTGCCGGTCGGGATCGGCAACCACAAGCAGGGTGTTTGCCGCCTTGTTGCCGGCAATA
>JBEKTA010000143.1:0-3910 GCA_049516515.1 Methanoregula sp.
CACAACGATATACCTGATAGTTTCCGTGAATTTATCATCAGGAAGTGAGGATGTGGCGGACAACCTGGACCTGGATCTCACGAAAGACACTCAGCTGTATCTCCTGATGTCTTCCCCTCAGGATACCAACTCCATGAATATAATGGTCATCAAAAAAATTCTTGCTGACAAGTGTACGCCCCTTGTCATATCACTGAACCAGCCCTGCCAGGTACTGGTCAAATCCTACGCAAAGGAAGGGATACCCCCGGATCAATATTATATCATCGATGCGGTCACACATTACGCCGGGGGCACCATGCATCCGGACTCACATACCCGGTATATCAATCACCCGGCGGATCTGACCGGCCTCGGGATTGCCATAACGGAATTTCTCAAGCAGATCCCCTCCCCGCGTAAATGTATCCTCTTTGACTCGGTCAGCATGCTCATGATCCATATCCCGACGGCCACCGCGTCAAGGTTTCTCCAGTTTGTGGTCAACAAACTAAAGATATCCGATGTGTCGGGAATCTTTTTATGCGTTGAAAAAGGGTTGGACCCCGTGATCCTCTCGCAGATGTCGGCATTTGTGGACAAAATTGTGGATTTTGAGGATCTAAAAAAATAAGTCACTCCCCGAGCAGGGTCTTTGACAGGATATATTCTCCTTTTGCCTCCCGGGTTGTCCCGACAATGAGCCAGCGTTCCGCACCATGCTGTTCAAGAACCCCGCAGGCCTCGATGGTCTCTCCGGTGAGCGCCTGGCCGCTGTAAGTGTGGGTAAACGAGAGCACTTTTGTTACCGATTCGTGCTCAACCACGTAGACCGCCGGGTTGTCAAACGCGAGCGAGGCATCGGTCACCGTTGCCATGATTGTCTGCTTCCCGAGAACCTCTCCTTTCCCGGCAGGAGCACCTGCAAGGTTATCATAGGATCGCGTGTAGAGGATGTCGAAATAAGTGCCCTCTATCTGCCCCCGGTTCCACTTCCGCTGCTCGTGGAGTACAAAGACATCGTAGGGGATCTCAGGCTTGCGCTTCTCGTACACCTTGCGCCACATCTCCGGGGACATGCCCTCAATTCTGCCATCGGCAATGCCCTGTCTGACGAGTGCCTGCGCGGTAAACCAGTGCTTCCCATACACGACCATGTCAATATCCGAGTTCCCGTTTTCAAGCCCGCACAGGAGCGATCCGGTGCAGCCTACAGCACCCGGTGGCAGCCGGAACAGATCGAGCAGTTTTTTGACCCTCGGGTGCGATGCGGCAATAAGGGGGATCTCCAGATCCGGTTTTAGCACCCTGTGCAGATCAGTTCTGGGAATGCGCTGGACAAGCCCTGCATATGCCGGTTTTTCCCGGGCGATCTTTGCATAGGCATCCCCGAAATCGTATTTACGGTACCGCTGGCCCGAAGGGCCGACCCTCTCGCCCTCATAGTCCGGGACATAGCGGAGCACGCAGCCGACGTTTATTTCGTTATCATAGGTGGAAACCGCATAGAGCCAGCCGTCCGGATCTTCCACAAAATCACGAAGACGGATCGGCAGCATACAAGTCCGCTTCCTTATTGGCAGGATACCAGGAACGCTTCGATCGTTTCCGCGTTCGCACCACGGCGGATGATCGTTTTTGTCGTAAGATCGACAACCGTGCTTGGCGTCCCGGGCAGTCTCCCCCCGTCAATAAGAAGATCGTGAGGCACCGTGCACTCGTCCGGCGTCTGCGGGTCTTTTCCCCCGGAGAGGTTTGCGCTCGTTGCGGTTATGGGTGCATCGAACCTTTCTATGACCTGCCGGGCAATGTCGTGCGCAGGGATGCGGATGCCGATAAGACCGGTGCCCCCGGTCAGGATGCCAGGAATCGTTCTGCGTGCCGGTACCACCACGGTCACCGGCCCTGGCAGGAATTTCCTGATAAACATCTCCATGGGGCTGTCGATACGGGAGACTGCGGCAAGCATCTCGAAGTCACAGACTGCAATGGAGATCGGCTTTGCGACATCCCGTTTCTTTGCCTCGTAGACCTTTTCAATGGCTTCTTCTGAAAAAGCATCGGCGCCGAGGCCATAGATGGTGTCGGTCGGGTACACGATGAGACCGTCGTGCATCAGCACTGACACGGCCCGCTCGATCATATCCATTAAAATTCCCTGCCGCGGACACGGTTGATATCAAATACCGCTTTGCTGCTTACATGCATGACGGCAAAAACGCCCGCCTGGATCGGGTCGGTGACGACCAGATCGGCATGCTGGGGTACGGTTCCCGCCATCTTGAGGGCGATGACCGGGATGCCGGCCTCCCGCACCCGGTCGACTGCCTTTGAGATATCCCCTCCCATGATCGACCCGGCGAGCACGAGAATGGAGGCACGGGGCAGGCGTGAAACCGCGTCAACGGCAAGCGCGAGCGTCCGCTCCCCGACAAGCGGGATGGTATCCACGGATATCCGCTCGCCCCGGATGTTGTGACGGTCGGCCTCGTTTACCGCACCGAGCGCCACCTGTGCGACCTGAGCCCCGCCGCCGATAATAATCACCCGGGAACCGAAGATATCGCCAAAGGGCTGGAAATTTTTTACGTCCCTGACCGATTGTATCGCCTCAAGATCGCGCACCAGCTGTTCGCGATCGGGCCCCGGTTCATATTCCAGATAGAGTTCTCCCATCCCGGCATGGGGGCCGGAATCAAAGATCTCCTGGTTTATCATGAGGATGTTTGCCCCATGTTCGGCAATTACCGTCGCAATATCCCGCAGCACGCCCCGGGTATTTTCGGCAATAATCCGCATTGCACAGCGTTCAGGTTCCGTGTCCATAACAACTGATGCGATAGCCGGGGATCGAACCCGGGTTAGAAGCTTGGGAAGCTCCTGTCCTGCCGCTAGACTACTATCGCGTTTTTACTACTGCTCTATGATATTGCCTTATTTCGAAGATAAATATAGTGCCTGATCCGGGACGGTGCACGTGATGGACGGGTCGATATTTTTAAAAACGGTGGTGCAGCATAATACACTACGTGTTCGTGATCGTGTACCCATACTATATTCCAGGACGAGTGGGTACATGTGCATGAGCATCATCTGATATTGGGAGTTCTCTTACATGAAACATCCACAGATCCTCTTGATTCTTATACTGGCTACGGCGCTCATCTTCCTGACATGCCCGATCCAGGCCGATACGGGGGTGCTCTACCAGAGTGCCTTCACCACGGATCCACACTGGACCACTAACAACCCGTCCACGGATTACTGGGATCAGGCACAAGGAATGTACCATTTTGGTATTTCGCCAAGTACCCAGAATGCCGCGTATTCGCCCGCGATAGATTATAATGGCGGGTCATTTACCCTTGAATACGATGTCACGCTCCAGCAGGTTGATGAGGGCGCAGCGTTCCGGCTGGGTTTCTCCGGGACCGATATGGACCTCAATAAGGGCCCGAATATTGTTACGGAATTTCCCAATGCAAAATTCGGCCAGATCATGGTGCTTCACGTCGTCTCCCAGAGTGCAAAACTGGAAGAGGTGAGCAGTGATACCACCTCATATGGCGGCCCGACTGTCACGTATGATCTCAATACCACCTACCATGTCGAGGTGGATTACAATGGTGATACGGATGTCGTAACTGAAACCGTCACCAACAAGGCAAGCGGTGAGCAGGTCTGGAGTTATTACGTCGCTACCCAGGAAACCCTGAAAGGCATGAACCGGATCTATATCGGGTCTGTCGGTGATTATGGCACGATGGGTCAATATGCTACCGGTTGGATCGATAACGTGCAGCTCACAACCCCGGTTCCGGTTACACCAACGACCCCAACCACGCAGCCCACACTCCCCTACCCACGTATTCTGTGCATCCGACTACGAAGACCACCACGCTCGCACCATTGACGCCGATCCCAACCACTA
>JBEKTA010000144.1:0-3875 GCA_049516515.1 Methanoregula sp.
CACGATAAAGAAACTGAACTTCCCCAAGACCCGCCTTGGGATCACCGTCGAGATAACGGAAAAAGGCGGTCTGGTGATCTACGGCGGCGCACCGGTGACCATCCCGGATATCGCCTGCACGAACGGCATTATCCATGGTATCGGCGGGGTTGTCATCCCCCGGTAACCGGGGCCGCGGATTTCCTGATTTATACGTCGCCAGCCTGCTTGATCAGGGTGTTGATATCCGTATCGCTTATCGACGGGGATAGTCCGGAGCCGATGTTGTTGAGGAGTGGCCCACTGAGGGACATGACGAGGTACATGATCACGATGAAGGCGACGATGGCAACAATATCGCCACGACAACAAAGATCACCATGTGGAGCGTGGGCGCCGGCTCGAAAGGAATGGCCCCCCTGTTCATCCGGTCTGCGATCGTATAAGCATCGTAGATCCCGTACAGCCACATGATGAGACCGGGGATAATCAAAAGAAATAACCCAAAGAACGTGCCGAAGAAGACAAGGTACCCTTTGAGGATATTACCCTTGTACATCTGTCCGAGACCCGGGCGCCGCACTCATTACAGAATTTGGCCGTTTCGGACACCGGGGCGCCACAGCTGCTGCAGAACCGGGTCATGCACTACTGTTGTAGTGCCTCCCCAAATATATATTCTCATGACGGTGGTACCGCCGATCCTTCGCGCATCAACATACAACAGCTTATAAGATTCCGTGAGCAATATTTCATCCGTTGAATAGTCCTTTTTAACACTTCAATAAACCAGCACAGGTCCAGCCATGAACCCACCATCCGTCGTCGCCAGCATCCTCTCCGCACGCTACCTGCGGAAAGGGGAAAAGAATTTTACCGACATCTGCCGCCGCGTAGCCTCGGCCCTGGCAGACGATGAGGCCGAGAAAGCCCGCTTTTATGAGGCGATGATCTCTCTGCGCTTCCTTCCCAACTCCCCGACCCTCATGAACGCGGGGACCGACATCGGGCAGCTCTCTGCCTGTTTTACCCTGCCGGTCCCGGATTCCATCGACGGGATCTTCGATGCGATGAAGGAAGGGGCGATCATCCACAAGACGGGTGGGGGCACCGGGTACAATTTTTCCCATATCCGGCCGGAAGGCTCTCCCGTGCAGTCCACGGACGGCGTCGCATCGGGCCCGATCTCGTTCATGCGGGTCTTTAACGCGGCGACCGATGTGATCAAGCAGGGCGGTCGCCGGCGCGGGGCGAACATGGGTATCCTCAACGTCTGGCACCCTGACATCCTCGCGTTTATTGCCGCAAAGAAGAAGGAGGGCGATTTCTCCAACTTCAACATCTCGGTGATGGTAAACGACAAGTTCATGGACCTCGTGGAGAAGCGCACGTTTGACGACGTCTGGCTCACGAACCCCCATTCGGGAGCAAACGTCACGGTCGGAGCGATCTGGACGGGTATTGTCGACGGGATCTGGAAAAACGGCGAGCCGGGCATCCTCTTCTACGACGAGATCAACCGGAACAACCCAACGCCGCTGCTCGGGGAGATCGATACGACAAACCCCTGCGGCGAGCAGCCGCTCCTGCCCTACGAGAGCTGCGTCCTTGGCAGTATCAACCTTGCCGCCTGCATCCGTGACGGAACTCTCGATGAGGACCTGCTCCGCGAGACCGCACGGATGGCGACCCGGTTCCTCGATCTCGTGATTGAAAAGAATGTATTCCCGATCCCGCAGATCGCGGAGGCCACAAGGAGGACACGGAAGATCGGCCTTGGCGTCATGGGCGTCCACGATGCGATGCTCATGATCGGCCTCGCGTATGATTCTCCCGAAGGGCGGGCATGGTCCGAACAGGTCATGAAACTCGTGACCGATACGGCAGTGGACGAGTCCCACAAACGTGCCGAAAAACTGGGAACCTTCCCGGCTTGGCAGGGAAGCATCTGGAAGGACTTTAAAGTGCGAAACGCTGCGATGACGACCGTTGCCCCTACGGGGACGATCTCGCTTCTCGCCGGGTGTTCGAGCGGTATCGAGCCGGTCTTCTCGTTTGCCTATACGAGGAAGAACACGGTGGGAAAGACCTTTATTATCGTCAACCCGGTGTTTAAGGAAGCGCTCGTCCACACCCTGTCCGATATGGGTTTTGCCGGCGACGAGCGGGCCAAGAAGGCCGATGAGGTCATCGCCCACGTCCACGAGACCGGGACGATCCAGGATCTGCACTGGCTGCCGAAAGGATTCCTCGCGCTCTTCAAGACGGCGCTTGACATCCCGTGGCGGGAACATATCCTCATGCAGGCCAGTTTCCAGAAGTCTGTCCATGCCTCGATCAGCAAGACCATCAATATGCCCGGCTCGGCTTCACGAGAGGACTGCGAGGAGGCGCTCATGATGGCGTGGAAGCTTGGCCTCAAGGGGATCACCATCTACCGGACCGGGAGCAGGGACGATGTGGTGCTCGCGTTAAAGGATAAGAGCCCTGCCGTATCCCGTCCCCCGGAACCTGCCACGGCCTCAGCGGCCAAGAGAGCGATGCCGGAGAAGATCCCCTCGCTGTCCATCGACCGGCCCAAGGAACTGGCCGGCCGGACATACCTCTGCCAGTCGGGGTGTTGCCGTCTTTACGTGACGGTGAACCTGATGGAGGGAAAACCCATGGAGGTCTTTATCCGGACGGTCGGGAACGGGGGGTGCGATGCGAACAGCAGCGCCCTTGGCCGTGCGATCAGCACCGGCCTCCAGAACGGCGTGCCCTACGGGAAGTTTGTCAAGCAGTTTGCAAAAGTGAACTGTATCTCGGCGATCAAGAACCCCTCGTCGGAAGGCCACTCCTGCGCTGACGTTGTCGGGAGGTGCATCGAGCTCTCGGCAAGAAACCAGAGCGTCGCGACCCTCTCCGACTGGAATATCACAAAGACCGGGGAACAGCGGCTCTGCCCCGACTGCCATGAACCGCTGGACTTCGGCGAGGGCTGCAACCAGGGGATCTGCAAGCACTGCGGCTGGACCGGGTGCAGCTGATCCCGCTTCCGCGCTCCTTCCCGGCTCTTCCTCATTTTTCCCGGGAACACTGGTGCAGCGATACCGTGAACCGTCTTTCGCGTTCCCGGTTGCGTTACGAGGGTGTGTGCCTGTCATGAAATCTGCAGGTGACTTGGCACAAATCCCGGACCGGGTGCAGGATCAAATCATTCGGTTTTATCCTGTATCAACCATAAGCAGGTTATTGCGGTGTTGCAAGGCCAATGTTCTCGGTGTTATATCTCGATGACGATCCCGCACTTCTCGATCTCGCAAAGATCTTTCTTGAACTGTCAGGAAAACTGCACATCGATACTGCCCAGTCCATCGGGGAGGCACTCGATAAGATAAAGCACCGGGAGTACGATGGTATCATCTCCGATTACGAGATGCCAGCGATAAATGGCATTGAATTTCTCCGGCATATCCGTCTCAACCACCCCGATCTCCCGGTTGTCCTCTTTACCGGAAGAGGGAGAGAGGAGATCGCCATTGAAGCCCTCAACAACGGCGCAGATTTCTACCTTCAGAAAGGCGGACCCCCGAAATCCCAGTTCGCCGAACTTGAATACAACCTTATACATGCCATCGACCGCAAACGGGTGCACGAAGACTTAAAAGAGTCCCGGCAGATGATGGCAAACCTGATTGATTTTCTTCCGGATGCAACATTTGCCATCAATCGCGAGAATAGGGTGATCTCCTGGAACCGGATGATGGAGAAACTGACCGGGATACCTGCCAGTGCTATTTTGGGAACCGAAAATTATGCGCAGGCCCTCGCACAGTTTAACGAAGAAAGGATCCCGCTGGTGAATCTCGTACTGAATGGCGATAATGAACCGGCCCCTGTGGGCCAGAACCTGA
>JBEKTA010000145.1:0-3870 GCA_049516515.1 Methanoregula sp.
CCTGTCATGAACTGGTATGATCGCCATTTTGTATGTCGACGATGAGCCCGGGCTGCTCGAGATTGGCAAACTTTTCTTAGAGCGGAGCGGGCAGTTCAGCGTCGATATCTCAACCTCTGCGCCGGAAGCACTTGCAATGCTTGGTTCAAAGCATTACGATGCCATTATCTCTGACTACCATATGCCCGTTATGGATGGCATCGAATTTTTGAAAAAAGTACGGGCTTCGGGGAATTCGGTTCCGTTTATCATGTTAACCGGACGGGGTCGTGAAGAGATTGTCATTCAGGCATTAAACGAAGGAGCCGACTTTTATCTCCAGAAAGGCGGGAAACTGGTATCACAATTCACTGAACTTGCCCACCAAATCCGCCATGCCGTCCAGCAACGGAGGGCTGACGCGGGCATCCACGACTTTGAACGCCGGGAATCAGATATCATCAACTTCCTGCCGGATGCGACCTTTGTTATCGACCGGTCCGGCCGTATCATTGCATGGAACCATGCGATTGAAGAGATGACGGGTGTTTTCGCATCAGAGATGCTGGGTAAGGGGGAGCACGAGTACGCAATCCCGTTCTATGGAGCGCGGCAACCGATCCTTATCGATCTGATCTTTGAACCCGACGAGGTCATAGCGAGAAAATACGCGCACATTCTTCACAAAAATCATACCCTGATGGCCGATACAAACCTTGTCTTCCCGAATGGAACGCCGGCAACTCTCATGGTCATGGCAAGTCCGCTGTATAACCAGCAGGGCGACGTAGTCGGTGCGATTGAATCTATCCGTGACATTACCGACCGCAAACGGGCGGCTGATGCGGTCACTGACGCAAATAAAAAACTGAAGCTCCTCACGGGCATCACCCGCCATGACATCACAAACCAGCTCACGATAATGATGGGGAACCTCTCATTTCTCGAAGAGATGCTCCCGGACAATTCAGCAGGAGAATATTTCAAGAGGATTAACGGATCTGCAGAGCGCATCCTCTCGATAATCCGGTTCACGGGAGAATATGAAGAGATCGGAGCCAATGTCCCTGCCTGGCAGAACTGCCGTGCTCTCATCGACGCTGCGGCAAAACAGGTCCATCCGGGAGAGATCCTCATAAAAAACGATCTCCCTGCCGGAACCGAAATGTTCGCCGACCCGATGATCGTCAAAGTCTTCTATAACCTCATGGATAATGCCATCCGGTATGGCGGGAAAATTACCACCCTCCGGTTCTTCTCCGAAGAACAGAACGGTAAAAATATCCTTGTATGCGAAGATGACGGAACCGGTATCCCGCTCGCTGACAAGAAGAAAATTTTCAAGCGGGGCGTTGGAAAGAACACCGGCCTCGGGCTCTTTCTGGCCCGGGAGATCCTGTCAATAACCGGCATCACCATACAGGAAACCGGGAAACCGGGAGAAGGTGCACGGTTCGAGATAACCCTGCCGGAGGGGACATACCGGAATTCCGGTGTGCCGCAAAAACGGTCGTGAATACAAAACGACTTGCACCCGTTCAATTCTGCGTGTATAAACAACGAGTGCCGGAAGGGGACGTTTCCGGGATCGGGATCGCACCGGTTACCGACCCATATTTTTTTATTTGATCGCGGGTATCAGACTCCGCCGAAAATTATGGTCAATCAAAACCTAGATTAGCGTTTGCAGTCAACAGTACTGACGATACGTGTTACTTATGTTCGAAGAAGAATACCAGCTCGAATATTTCAAGAATCAGGGGTTTACACGGAAGATCTGCAAATCGTGCGGGTCTCCGTTCTGGACGCGCGACAGCTCCCGCGATAACTGCGGCGACGCGGCCTGCGAACCCTATACATTCATCGGGAATCCCGTCTTTACCCCCCACACGGTCGATGAGATGCGTGAGGCATTTCTCTCATTTTTTGAAAAGAACGGGCACACCCGCATCGAGCGCTACCCGGTGGCCGCACGCTGGCGGGACGATATCTATCTCACCATTGCCTCCATCGCCGACTTCCAGCCGTTTGTAACCAGTGGCATTGTCCCCCCACCCGCAAACCCGCTCACCATCTCCCAGCCCTGTATCCGGTTAAATGACCTTGACTCGGTCGGGAAATCCGGGCGGCACCTGACGACGTTCGAGATGCTCGCCCACCACGCGTTCAACTCTCCCGAAGAGGAGATCTACTGGAAAGACCGCACCGTCGAACTCTGCGACCAGTTCCTCGCATCCATAGGGGGCGACCTTACCAAGGTCACGTACAAGGAGCACCCGTGGATCGGGGGCGGGAACGCAGGACCCAGTGTCGAGGTTATGATCGGTGGCCTCGAGGTTGCGACCCTTGTTTTCATGAGCCTTGGCCGGCAGAAGACAAACCATCCCGGCTATGATCTCAATGGCGAAATGTACTACCCGATAAAACTCCGGATTGTCGATACCGGGTACGGCCTGGAACGGCTTGTCTGGGCATCGAAGGGATCGCCAACTATCTACGACGCTGTGTTCCCCGAGATGGTCAGCCGGGTCATGAGTTCAGCCGGCATCTCGCACCTGCTTGAAAACAAGGACTACACAAAGATTCTCGCCCTGAATGCGAAGTTTGCCGGGCTTATGGACATCTCCGGCTCCAATCTCTTTAACCTGCGAAAAAAAGTGGCGGCCGCCATCGACATCTCTCCTGAGAAGCTCGACCGGATGATTACCCCGGTCGAGAAGGTGTACGCGATCGTCGACCACACCCGGTGCCTTGCGTACATGCTCGGCGACTGCATCGTGCCTTCAAACGTCCGCGAAGGCTACCTTGCCCGGCTGGTCATCCGCCGTACACTGCGGATGATGAACGAGTTCAAGATGCAGGACTCCCTTGCCGATCTCATCGAAGAACAAATGAAGATCATCGGCATGAAAAAATTCGAGCAGGATATTGCCATCGTCCGCGAAATTGTTGATCGCGAAGTGGAGAAGTATGCGGCGACGCTCGACCGGGGCACCCGGATTGTCCAGAAAGTTGCAAAGACGTACAAGGCAAAGAGCGAACGTGTGCCGCTTTCAGAGATTATCACCCTGTACGATTCGCACGGCATCCCTCCGGAGATGATCAAGGATATCGCCACAAAAGAAGGCGCGGTCATCGATCTCCCGGACAATTTCTACTCCCAGATCGCCGATATGCACTCCGAGTCAAAGAAGGAGGCTGTTGTCGACAAGACCTCGAAGTATGCCGAGAGGGTCCAGGGCCTTCCGCCGACAAAGAAACTCTATTACGAGCAGCCCGAGGACTTCGAGTTTGAAGCAGTCGTCATCGACTTCTTCGAAGGGTATGCCGTCCTCGACCAGACGCTTTTTTATCCTGAAGGAGGCGGCCAGCCGGCAGATACCGGCAGCCTTGTCGGTGCTGACAGCATGACCCGGGTTGACGATGTGGTTAAAGTCGGGGATGTCATCCTCCATCACATCAGCGGCGGTGTCCTCCAGCGTGGCGAGCGGGTCAAGGGAATGGTCGATGAGGAGCGGCGGTTCTCGCTGATGCGCCACCACACGGCCACCCATATCCTTCTCCATGCCTCAAAAGAGGTGCTTGGCGCCCATATCCACCAGTCAGGTGCGCAGAAAGGGGCCGAGAGCTCGCGTATCGACATCAGGCATTTCAAGCATATCACCCCCGAGGAACTTCGCAAGATCGAGATCGCGGCAAACCGGATGGTCATGGCCGACCAGCCGGTCGAGATCTCGATCGAGAACCGGACCAAGGCCGAACAACTGTACGGGTTCTCCCTGTATCAGGGTGGTGTCCCGCAGGGAAAGGATATCCGGGTGGTAAAAGTCGCCGGCGACATCGAGGCCTGCGCCGGGACGCATTGCCGAAGCACCGGGGAGATCGGGATTT
>JBEKTA010000146.1:0-3855 GCA_049516515.1 Methanoregula sp.
GCCTCGGCCTGCTTGATCACGAGGCCGCCGAGCTTCTGCGCGATCACCTGCAGGTAGGGCATGAACGTCTTCAGCTCGCCGTCGCCGAGCTTCGCGAGGGGGACCTTGTCGCGGACGGCAGTCCCGAAGGAGATTATGTCGCTACGCTTCCACGAGGGGGCCGAGATCGCCTCGTAGTACGACCTCATGAAGAAAGCCGTGTCCTCCTTCGACAGCGGGACGTCCTTCGGTCGGCCCGCCTGCTCCAGCACCAGGTCCCCGAGCTTCTGGGCCACCTGCAGCAGGAAGGGCCAGAGGGTATCCAGCTGGCGCGTCGTGAGGCGCTGCAGAGGGATCTTGGCGCCCACCGCCTTGCCCAGCTCTATGAGGGGGTCGTTGGTCCAGTCCGGGGCCATGCTCGCCTCCCAGAAGGACTTTATGAAGAAGGCCTGCTCCTCGCGGGTCAGGGTCACGTCTCCCGGGGTGGGTGCTTGAGGGGTGCTCATCTCTGTTCGTTCTCCGTTCTTGAATTGTCGCGCAGCCTAGGACGGCGGCGCTGAACCAGCGCTTGCATTCTTCATTCATAGCATCAGGTCGTGGTTTTTCAGCACCGTGTCGAGGACTGCCTTGACCTCGGCTACCACCGGGTGGTCGCCCACGAACAGCGCAGCCGTGCGCACTATCCCGGTCAGCTGCCGCAGGCGCGTGGCCTTGTCCACGTCTTCCATCTTCCGTATGCCGTCCATGCCGAAGTGGGGCCCTGCAAACCCATTGACATATGCAGGGGGGAGCGTGGCGTCAAGGAGGCGCAGGTTTTTGAGTGCCTTCATCCCGAAGATATTCCCCGCAATCCCGCTCATCAGCTGGACGGCATTTCCTTCCTCCCAGAGTGCAAGCGGATAGGCAACCTTGACAAAATGCTTGTCGAATGCAAACGCCTTGGCCTCCAGTTTCTTCATCCTTGGAGGCATCGTAAAGAGTGTCGTCCAGGTGCCGGTCGAACTCTCGGATGCGATCCGTCCTGCGGCCTCGTTCTCCGTGATCCCTGCAGCCGGCTCAAAGTAAAAAAGACAGACAAGGTCGTCCTTTGCCGGTTCGTAATTTCTATCAACAAATTCGTTGTACCAGTCAATTGCCATAGTTCTTCCCGTACCTACCAATGCGTGCATGCTTCAAAAATCTTCAGATCGAAAACAGGAGGGGCTGTCATATTCGTTATCCGTCATCAGGGACGCACTCCTTTTTTTCATGAACCACGGGTGCACAGCATTTCCTTCCGGTACATCACGGGCGGTGCACCAAAAAAGAGTGATGCAAATAGAAATACTCAATATCATCACTTGTCCTATAATTGTTGATAATATTTTATGGTCGAGATGCCCGGATGATCTTCCAGTACTCACCGTTTTTCCCCCCGCTGGTCCTTTCAGCAGTACTCACCGGTGTATTGGCATACTACGGGTGGCGGAACCGAACCAATCCGGTCTCGGCACCATTTGCCCTTCTGATGGCCGCGGTCACGCTCTGGACGGCCGGTTATGCCTTCGAACTGATCTCCGTCGATCTTCTGGTAAACCAGATCCTGAATACGATCGAGTACATGGGGATCGTTACGGTACCGGTGGCCTGGCTGCTGGTTGTCCTGTGCTATACCGGAAGGACCCGGTATATTACCCGTCGGAATCTGGCCCTCCTTTCGGTTGTTCCGGTACTTGTCGTCCTGCTGGTTGCCACGAACTCGTATCATCATCTCTATTATTCGGTAATCATCCCGCGGATTATTGCCGGTTCGGAGGTCTGGATCTTCGTTCGGGGGCCGCTTTTCTGGTTGCACGTGGCGTATTCGTACCTGCTGCTGCTGATCGCTCTGATCCTTCTTGCCTCCCGTTATTCCGGCGCCCCAGCAATATACCGACGGCAGATCGCCATTCTCGGGATTGCAGCAGTCATTCCTGTTCTTGTGAATCTTCTCTATGTTGCATCTATTAATCCTGTGCCGGGCCTGGATCTTACCCCCTTTACTTTTACCTGCGTCGGCGTGATCCTGGCAATAGGGCTTTTCCGGTTCCAGCTTTTTTTTATGCTGCCGGTTGCCTACCCGCAGATATTTTCAGCGATAAGCGATGGCATCATTGTCGCCGACACCAGAAACCGGATTTTGGATCTTAACCCGGCTGCACGACAGATTGCCGGTGAACCGGAAACTGAAATGATCGGGCAACTCCTCACCGGGCCTTTCCCGCAGTTATCCCGGTTCGTTGCCGGAAACGGGTGCATAACAGAGGATCATATGGAGGTCATGATCCCCCGGGACGATGCCCCGCACTTTTATGATGTGGTCTGCAGGCAGCTCCGCGTACCCGGGCAATCGCCGACCGGACCTCTTTTCATCCTTCGCGATGTCACCGAACGGCACATGGCACTTGTCGTGCTCGATACCGCCCATAAGAAACTCAACCTGCTCTCCACCGTGACCCGGCATGATATGATGAACAAGTTTACCGGGCTCCTGGTATATGCCGACCTTGCAAAGATCCAGAGCGATCCGGAAAAAATTACCTTGTACCTCCAGAAAATCGACGAGATCGCACGGATGATCCAGAAGGAGATTGCCTTTACCCATGATTACCAGGAAATGGGCGTGAAGTTCCCGGTCTGGCAGGATCTCTCAATGTGTATTACCGATGCGAAAAGTCAGGTGGATATGGGGGGGGTTGTGGTAACGGAAGCCTGCGCCGGCCTCGAAATATACGCGGATCCGCTTTTTGTAAAAGTGCTCATCAACCTTCTGGATAATGCAGTACGCCACGGGGGAACCCGGCTTAAGACTATCCGGGTCTCGTACCGGAAAGACGGGGATTTTCTTGTTGTTACCTGCGCAGATGACGGTGATGGTATCAAAGAGTCAGAAAAACACCGTCTTTTCACGCGAGGCTTCGGGAAAAATACCGGGCTTGGCCTGTTCCTGGTATGGGAGATCCTCCTGATCACCGGCATTATGATCCGTGAGAACGGGGTGCCGGGTGCCGGGGCCCGGTTTGAGATCACGGTGCCCCCGGGTGCGTTCCGGTTTAACGGCAGGACGTGACACCAAAAGCGCCCGCGAACCCCGGCCGGTTCAGCGGGTGGGGGATGGTGGCAGAGAATCTTTTTCCCTGAGTTCCAGCCCAAACGAGAGGTCATCGAAGAGTTCCTGCAGGAGATGGATCTCCTGGTCGCTGAAAAAACCGGGTTCGGCCGCGTAGAACCGCATGGCGTCGATACAGGCCGACCCGTTCCGGATCGGGATACCCGCGGAAGAACGATACCCCCGCCGGGCAGCCTCGTGTCGGGATTTTTCCATTCGGGGATCTGACTGGATTTCGTTGCAGATTGTCGGGTGCCCCTCTCGTATCGCCGAGCCGGTCAGTCCCATACCCTGCGGGACATTGTCCACCGTGATCGAGAGCTGGCTTAAGTAACCCTCGTTGTATCCGCAGGCCACAACCGGGAGAACCTGCCGTGTTTTTGGGTCTACCATGCCGATCCATGCCATCAGGAACTTTCCCTCCTCGACAGCGATACGGCAGGCCTCATCGAGAAGTTCCTGCCGGTTTTTGATATGGATCACGGCCCTGTTGGTCCGGGAGAGAACAGAGTACAGCCGGTTGAGGTGCAGGATCGCATCGTTTGCATGTTTGCACTCCACGGCCCGCCGGATCGTATGGGCCAGTTCGGCAAACTGTGCTTTCTGGTCGCCCCCCTTCTGGATATAGTGATCCGCCCCGCCGTTGAGGGCTTCGATCACAACATCCTCACGCCCTTTCCCGGTAAAGATGATAAAGGGCAGGGCAGGATACCCGGACCGGATTATTTTGAGCAATGCGATCCCGTCCA
>JBEKTA010000147.1:0-3829 GCA_049516515.1 Methanoregula sp.
CTTGCCGCTGACGTAAAGAAAGAGATCGCAGGCAAGCCGTTCCGCCCGCTCTATACCCCGCGCAAGCTCTCGCTTAAAGCGCGGTATATCTGAAACCTTTTTTTCTGCTCTGTAGAACTCATTAAAAATTACTTGACGCACCAGGGGCTCCACCCCGCCGCTCATGGCGCCCCGGTTACGATAGTGTCGTATTACCTGTACACAAAAAAACACAGGGAATTTATGTACAAGTAATACCGCGGCATCACATGCGCCCCCGCCCTCGAACGGGGGCAGGGCTGGTCGAATGGGGGCGATTATATTGTATGAAATAGGTTTTCTCCAGAGCACTTTTTTCTTTTTCATGGAATGTGTTCTGACGTGACCTATCGTTTAAAGCGGAGCGAGGGTCAGGATCAGGAATGCGGGGTCTGCCCGGTCCCCTACAATCACAAAAACTACAACAGCATCGGTATCATGGGAAAATCGGGTCTCTTTATTCAGGATTCACATTCGAAAAAAATGAGGTCGTGACTATCCGGTCGGCCCGATTCTCCATTTCCCCGGAGGAATAACCATCTCGAACCGCGAGCCTGTCCCGGGCACGCCGGTCTCCTGTATGGAGATGCCGGTGATGGCAAGGATGTCCCGGACGAGAAACAGGCCAAGACCTGACGACTTTGCAGAACCGGATGACGTGGTAAAACCGCGCTCGAAGATCAGTGCTTTCCTGTCCTGCGGGATGCCCACGCCGTCGTCCTCGTAGATGAGCATGCACCCGGTATTAACGGGCTCGGTCCGTATCCGGATATGCCGGACATGCACCCCGTGACGCAGCGAGTTGTCGCAGAGGTTGTACAGCACTTTCCCAAACATCGGGTCGGCAAAAACGGCAAAACCCGGCGCCGGTTCCTCAAATGCAATCCCCTTCACATCAAAGTGCGATCTCACATCCGCAAGGATGGGTGTGATCTCCTGCCAGACCGGGGCGGTTCCTCCGAGAGATTCATAATCCTTGGTAAAGTCAATGTGGTGCCGGATGGCGTCAGCTGAGGTTTCTGCCTTGTCAACAAAGCCGATCAGCTGCGGGTCACGCAGGGATCCCCGGAGCAGGTCGAGATAACCGAGTACCCCGGTCAGTTTGTTCTGGATGTCGTGCCGGGTGATACTCGTGAGGATGCCTAGTTTATGGTTGGCATACGCGAGCGCTTCTGCTGCCTGTACCCGGTCGGTAATATCGTAGGCATAGATCCTGATGGCATCCTGTCCCGGGGCAGAGGAGATGGATTCGTTAAACGAGCGCTCCTTGAGGTGCACTATGCGATTGATCATCATCGACTCCGCTGGATTGAGTGTTTTTGCAACCGCGTCGAAGTCCGCCGGCAGGAACGCAGAGGAGTCAGCCGGGAGCCCGAGAGATGAGAGCACCGCAGCAGTTGCCGGGTTGGTATAGGTTATTATCCGGTCAGGCCGGACCTCGATGACCGGGTTCGGATTCATCTGCGGGTATGAGGCAAGCCTCTGGATCTCGCGCTCTGCCTGGTTATGCTCCGTCACATCCTCAATGACAACAACTATCCGTTCTTCTCCATGGATATCCAGCGTGACCAGGGTGACAGATGTTTCGAGAGTTGTACCATCACGTCTTGTATTAACCCACGGAAATGCCTGTGGCTTCCCTCCCCGGGCTGCCTCAAGGTACCCCCGTGCGGCTTCGACCGAATCTCTCCCGTCCGGCTGGCACCGGGGGAAGTATTCCCGTATATCGTGCCCGATGAGATCCTCGCGTGTGTCGGCAAACAGCCGGATTGCTGCCGCGTTGCAATCGATAATATGGTCGCTTACGAGAAGTGTGGCCTCTGCAGTGTTCTCAAAAATGGCCCGGTACTGTGCCTTTTCCATGTCCAGAGTTTCCTCTGCCAACCGGCATTCGTGGATATCAAAGCAGGAGTACGTGACACCGGTCCCCGTCATGTCATGTGCAGGGCCGGGTATACGGACTTCGCGGATCCACCGGTATTCACCGGATTTGTTCCGGAGACGGTACTCCGTTTCTGACAGGCCCCGGAGATTATCCTGCTCCTTTTGGGCTTCCCGGTAATGGTCGCGGTCATCGGGATGGATGCCTTCCATCCAGCCCTCTCCCCTCTCATCGGCAGGAACCCTTCCGGTGAACGCGAGCCACGCCTTGTTGAAAAAGACACATTCGCCATCGGGATTGGATCTCCGGAGGGGATTTGGCAGGCTGTCGAGGATGGAAATAACATAATTCTGGTCCTGCTTCAGTGCGGCCCCGGCCTTTTTCTGTCCGGTGATATCCCACAGGGTCAGGTTCATGGCAGCCCGGCCGTTCCGGTCCTTGATCCATGCGGCCCGGACCGCCGCGTCGAACTGCGTTCCATCATCTCTGATAAGCCGCATTTCCCCCTGTGCAGTCCCGTTCTCTTTGCACGTCCGCGCGAGCTCGACAAACCGGGGATCTCCTGTGCCGGCAAGACCGCCACCTTCTGCTGAACGTAACGCCTCTTCTGTCCGGCCGAAGAGCCGGCACGCAGCCGGGTTTGCTGCAAGGACGGATCCCTCCGGTGTGGTGATCATGATCGCCGCGCCCGCAGTCTCAAAGAATGTATGGTACTGCTGCCGTTCTTCTTCGAGAAGGTCCATCCGCTGCTTACGGTCACTGATATCGGTAATAAACGCGTAAGCGCAGGACTGCCCGCTGGTCTCATCGGTCATGGCTTGGAGAAAGATTTCGACCGGCAGGAGGGTGCCATCCTTTGTGTGGATACTACTTTCGTAGCGCTCCGGTATTTTTGTGGTAATTACCCCCAGGAACCGCTCCTCATCAGCAGGTTTGCTCTCCGGCAGGAGGTTCTTTAACGGGAGCACAAGCAGTTCATCCTCGGTGTACCCGAGCATGGCACAGAGTGCAGCGTTCACCGCTCCGGTGCTCCCGTCCGGGAAGACTGCGGCAAAGGGAACGGACGCGGACTCTATTCCCCCGGCAAGGAACTGTGTGCGTTCCCAGCTGCCGTGGGAGCCTTTGCCGGCCCGGCGCTGGAGCGTTTTTTTGTCAAGCAGGTCGAGCGCCGCTGAGAGCGTGGTGCCAAGGAGTGCGAGCTGGTCTGACTCTTCATCAGAAAATGTATCCGGCTCACCGGAACAGAGGGTGAGGACACCCACGATCTGGCCTTTGAGCCGGAACGGTACGGCAGCCAGTGACCGGTACCCTCGCTGGTGTGCCTCAGCCATCCAGGGTTTTGGATCAGACACGGTATCGCGGCAGGTTACCGGTACTCCCGTATGGATAGCGTCACCGATAAGTCCGGTGCCCTGGTCTGCGTCGGCAACCCGGTAACCCTCTTTCGGCAGGTCGTCCCCGGTCCCGGCGTGCGCTACCGGACGGAGGATCCCGGCGGAGTGATCGAAAAGCCCAATCCATGCCATGCAGATCGCATCTTCATCCACAGCGATCCGGCAGGTGCCGGCAAGCAGTGTTTCAAGATCCCGGGCTTTTGCGGCAGCTGCACTGACCCGCGAACTGATTGCATAGAGCCGGTTTGCTGCCCGTATCCGCTGGACAGCAGTTGTGCGGGCGGTGATCTCCTGCACCACCCCAATGATCCCTTCAACATCGCCGCGTGCATCCCGCAGTGGGGAGAAGATCGCTCGTGCCCAGCCGCATTTACCGGAGCCGGGATACTCGTATCGGGAATCGGGAATAGCGACAATCTCGCCGGCCAGTGCCCGCGCCGGTGGAGAATCCTGCCCTGTCCCATGCAGGAATGGCAGCATGTCGGCAAGCGGTCTCCCGCATGCATCCCGTGCAGGAATCCCGGTGATATCCTCC
>JBEKTA010000148.1:0-3760 GCA_049516515.1 Methanoregula sp.
CCAGCTGGTGGTGCGCGGGATCTGTAGTCGCACCGTACTGGATGGCCGCGTCCCTGAAGGTTTCCGCGCCTGCATCGCTCAGGGTAAACCCGACACCCCAGTTACCTGATGTGTCCTTTGTCGGGATTGCGACACTGGTAATAGTATCTCCGTAGAGGACGTGTTCGGTTTCGTTACCGGTCGTCTGGATGCGGATCTCGAATTTACCCTGTTTGCCGACAATCTGCTGGGCTTCGTTCATATCGACGCCGGCCATCTCCACGCGGACATAACGGGCGACATTGTTCATGCCGGTAAGGGTGTTGACCTTTGCATCCTTGGTACCCATCGAATTGATCTTCTCTTCGAGGATCTGCTTTACCAGGTCCGCTGTGTCCTTTGATATACCGGGCTGGTAAGAGACGAGTGTCCCCCCTTCGGATTCGAAGTAAGGTTCAAGTTCTGCCTGGGTATAGGATTTACGGATCTCAAGATGGGTGGAATCGACCTGTACAACATCTGTGTTGAGGTCTTTTGAGAGATTGGCGACAAAGGTGTCAACCGGCTGTGTTGTCGTGTAACCTACTACTTCGGCCTTAAATTCAAGCTGGAGCCAGGCCCCCTGCTGGAGATCGAGACCATACTGGAGGTTTGTCGTCAGGTTGCCATTGTCGTCGAAATGCGGGTAGATAGCGACGACCGAGAGGGCCAAAAGGATAATCAGCGTGAGTACCCGCCAGTCTTTGAAGAGGTCCTTTATCCGTTCCTGCTTCATTTCCCGCCTCCTTTAAGGACATACCATTTCAGTATGCCGACGTTCGTGAGCCAGGTGTTGAGGATATCGAAGATGAGCCCCATCAGGAGGACCGCTGAAATCTCTTCAACTACCTCCACCTGCCCGATCCAGGATACGATAAGCAGCACCGTGACCGCCGCGAGGGTTGTGGAGGTCATGATGATACCGGTATGGAATGCCCCGGCCAGTTTGTCGTTAAGTTTTCCCTGCCGTTTGAGCACCCGCGTGGTAAGCAGGATATCGCTGTCCACGGAATAACCGATCAGCATGAGCAGTGCCGCTGTAGTCCCGAGCGAGAGCTGGATACCGACGATGTTCATCATGGCGGCAGTCATGACAATGTCGGCAAACGCCGAGAGGACGACAGCACAGGATGGGACAAATGTCCGAAATGAGACAAAGACGACAATTGCCATGCCGATAAAGGCAAGGATCATGGCGATCAATGCCTGGTCCTGCAGGGTCTTGCCAAAGGATTCGCCGATCTGGTTAACCTGTGCATCAGGATATTTGCTCGCGATCAGTGCAGTCAGACTCTGGTACTGCGCGTCGCTCATCGTCCCGAATGTGATGAACTTCCCGTTGTTCAACCCTTCACTGATACTCACGAGCGGATATCCGGCAAACTCATTCTGGATCTGAGCAGAGGTATCCGACGTGATCACCGTTACGGCAGTCCCGCCGGAAAAATCGATTCCCGGTTTGACCGGCATCCCGATTGATATCGTAACAAATGCGAGCACTACCAGTGATATGGCAAGCAGCACTGTCGGGATTATCACCAGTTGTTTTGGTGAATATTTCTCGATGTTATAACTGAATAATCCCATATCATATTCATCTGTTCATGAACGATTAAATAATTACCAGATGGCAGGTGATGCCAATGGTATCATCCGGTTCCCGGTAATAATTTCGCAGAATATCTGCCACTCCTGCCAGAATGGCGGGATTTCCGAACGGGGTTTTTAAAACAGGGAAAATCAAAAAATATATATGGTGCTGACCGCGACAATAACGCATGAGATCTCAGTTCGAGATCGAAAGGATGATTGAGGGGCGGCTGAGGTCGTATCTCTCACGGGATAAAACCGGCATCCGTCGTGAAGTGCTCCGCCTCCTCCTCAGGATCAGGCAGACTACGATTGCAGACATTCTTGATGAACTCAAGGGGCAGTTCTCGGTTTCATTCCACACGATTGCCTCGATGGTGGGCATCATTGCCTCCCGTATCGGGATCCTGAAGGTCAACCGGAACATCGGTGGCGTCAGTACCTATGAGCTCAAGGAGAAGTATGCAGCAATGGTTGTCCGGCTCGTGAGTGCATGATCCATGTGCTCCTCACCGTAACCATAACCGTTTTTTAATCCTGCCTTACAATAGTACTCGCATAATGCCTGCTTATTCCTCTGATTCTTCAGATGCTTCCCATATTACCATTGCACCCGATGTCATGGAGTACATCGAAAAAAGGGACTGTGATTTCCGCATTTGTACTTCCTGCGGAGGCCCGATCCTTCTCCCGGTACGCATCAAACCCCCGAAAAAAAGTGATGTTCTTCTCCAGGCGGCCCGCCACACCATCTACATTTCCATCCACCAGGCACGTTTCCTCGATGAAATCCGGTCCGACATGATCCCATTCTATGACGATGAGCCGGCAGGGTACGGGCAGAGATGAGTTACGAAGAACTGCCTCATACCGCAGATGTGAAGATCCGGGCACGTGCCCCCACGCCCGATGCCCTCTTTGGCGAGGCCTGTATGGCGCTGATGCAGGTGATGTACGGGGGAGACCGGCGCGGCGGGACAGACCAGACAATCGACATCAGCGCGCCGGACCAGGAATCGCTCCTGTGCGATTTCCTTTCGGAAGTGCTGTATATCACTGAGGTGGAGGGGCTGGTCTTCCGGCGTGCTGAAGTACATACCGATGGTCTGCACCTCCATGCGGTTCTTGATGGCGAACCGTTCGATCCGGTGCGGCATAATAAGGGAACTGAAGTAAAGGGCATCTCATACTCGGGGATGTCCATTAAAAAAGACGCCAAAGGATATATGCTGGATATCTTATTTGATGTATAGAAGAGGGTGAGAGGATGATTGACGGTGTACTACGAGCCGGTACTGACGAATGGGAGATCCCGGTCGGCTTTGTGCCCGGCATGAGGGTCCCGGGAAGATTTTTTCTTTCGGACGCGCTTATGGCGATCCTCGAACCAGGCGCTGTGCAGCAGCTGGCAAACGTTGCCACCCTCCCCGGCATCATCCGGTCATCGCTTGGGATGCCGGACATCCACTGGGGCTACGGCTTTCCCATTGGAGGCGTCGCTGCATTTTCCCTTGATGAGGGCGTCATCTCCCCGGGTGGTGTCGGGTTTGACATCAACTGCGGGGTGCGCCTCTTTACAACGCCGCTTACGCAGGGTGATATCAAAAAACCCCGGGAGTTCATCGAGTCCCTGTATCAGGCTGTGCCGACCGGTGTCGGTGCAAAGGGTTCCGTGAAAGTGTCCCCGGCTGCGCTTACTGCCATGATGGAAAAGGGGGCACGCTGGGCGGTGGATTCTGGGTTCGGGGTTGAACGTGATCTTGCCCGGTGCGAGGATGGGGGATGCATGAAGCAGGCCGACATCCGTGCGGTATCAACAAAGGCCCGTGCCCGTGGAATCCCGCAGGGAGGGACCCTCGGCTCAGGCAACCATTTCCTTGAGATCCAGGTGGTAAGCGAGATCTACGATGAGACCTCGGCAAAAGCATTCGGTCTTCAAAAAGGCCAGATCTGCTGCATGATCCACTGCGGCTCCCGGGGACTCGGCCACCAGGTCTGCACCGATCATCTCAAGACGCTCGAAGAAGCGACAAAAAAATACCAGATCGCGCTCCCGGATCGCCAGCTGGCCTGTGCCCCCATCCAGTCTCCTGAAGGAACAGCATATTTCGGCGCGATGGCAGCCTCGGCTAATTATGCGTGGGCCAACCGC
>JBEKTA010000149.1:0-3655 GCA_049516515.1 Methanoregula sp.
CCCCCGGACCCAATGTGCAATCCCTATCTCTCGTTTTCGGCCCTCCTGATGGCAGGTATCGATGGCGTTAAGAAGAAGATCGATCCCGGCCAGCCATTCGAAGGAAATACCTACGAACTCGAAGGCAAGGCGGCAAAGAAGCTCCCGACCGTCCCCGGCTCACTCGAACAGGCAATCGACGCGCTGGAAGCAGACCACAAGTTCCTCCTGGAAGGTGGCGTCTTCACCCAGGATGTCATCGATGTCTGGATCGAGTATAAACGCTCTGAGATCGACGAGGTCCGTCTCCGCCCACACCCGTGGGAGTTCCACCTCTATTTCGACATGTAAACAAATTCCTTCTCTATTTTTTTGACGAGACGTTACAAACTAAAAAAAAAGCCCCGGCTCTGCGGAGCCGTGTAAAAAATGCCGTATCACGTCAGCGAGAACGTGCCGTACTTCCCGCCGCCGCCCGGGTGGAGGATCACGCGGTTTTCCCGCAACGCATCGATGGCTTTTGCAACCTTTGGATGGACTGCCTGGATCTCTGTCACCGGGGTCTTGATGAGCACGTCGATCTCATTTCCAGACTCTGCGATGAGCGCATTATAGATTGCACGACATTTTTTCGTACCCGGTGACGAGACCCCTTCCACAGTCTGGATGATCTGCCCGAGCGGGACGAGATGGAGATAGGGCGGGCGCGATACGGGAGAACCGCGTGAAAGTTCCCGGGCACGGTCGTACACACCCTTCTTGATCAGGCCGCCATCGGCCGGGCAGCGCCAGATGTGCTGCTGTGCTTCTTTCAGGGTATATTGAGTGTAGCAACGAACGCAGGCAGTGCGGTTGTACTTCCCTTCTTCCGGAAAAAAGCCGGCATTTGCCTCGATGGCACCGGCCCTGATGCTGTCGAGCACGCCCCGGGCAGAGAATTTCCCCGGAAGCCGGATCCGGTTGAACTCGCGGCCGATCTTCTCCGGCTGCGGGCTGTGGGCATCCGAGTTTGAAAGGAACGGGACGCCCGCAAAATCCGGGATGCCTGCCCCGTACGAGCTGTCAGCCGAGAGCCCCAGTTCCACAAAATCAATCGGCTCGCTGCCATAACAGCCGGCGACCGAATCATGGGACGCAAAGAGCGCGGTCCACGGGGTGAACGCATGAGCCGGGCCGATAAAAGCCCCGACCTCGTGCACCCGCTCCGCAATCGCTTTCCCAGAGAGGTACACGTGCGGGCGCCCGTTCGTACTGATGCTTTTGCTGTGCGGCTGGAGAAGCTCGCGGAGCTGGGTAAACTGCCCGAACTCCCCGGCCATGATCAGGTGGTGGACCCGGTGCTCATCCTCGACCTCACCGGTCGGAATGACACAGATCCCGGTCTCGTTTACAAGAAACGGTTCCCACTCTTTCTGCCAGGCCGGGTGCAGGGCATCACCGGTGCCAAGAATATGGAGCCCTTTTGTTACGCAGACGTTCAACAGGTTTTCCGGATGCATTGCACCTGATACTGCCATCGAGAACGGCGAGTGGATGTGCAAATCGGCGTTTGCAAGCATGGGTACCTTTCTGATTGCATCGTTCAAGGATATAAGGGGATAAGAACGCCCGCAATCACGGGGCAGAACAGAATTGATTCAGGATAATTTGCACTCTCACAGGTACTCGTCACGTTTCCGTGGGATTGGTACATCCTTCTTCCAGAGTTTGATATCACGGGCCCGGTCAAAATAAAACTTTGACTCCTCGGGTCTCCCCAGTTCCTTGAGACAGATGCCGATATGGTTCCAGGATTCCATGTTGTTGGGTAAACTATTGACCACCATCTTGAACGTCTCGACAGCTGCCTCAAGGTACCTGTTGTTCATCTGCATGACCCCCATCTGTTCGAGCGTCTCCCCCAGTTCATAGAGAATCTCGACGTTCCCCGGGGCAAGTTCCACGGCACGCAGGAACGATTTGAGCGCCTCGTCATAGTTACCCAGCGTCCGGTAACAGATGCCCCGGTCATTCCAGACATGGGGGATCTTCTCATCGATCTCGAGTGCACGGTCAAATGCAGCGATTGCATCCCGGTAATTGCGTTTGCGGGCGTACAGGTTGACCCCTTCCTTGTACTGCGCTGCGGCCTTACCAAGGAGCCAGTCCATCAGACCACCGGATGCCGGAGAGTTATCAGCGGATGCACCATGGGGTAACGGGACTCCGACAGGCTCTGCTTCCTCGATACTGACATCCTTAAATGTCGAAGTAACATCACGGACAATACTTGCAGCTGCAATAAACTCCCCGTGATTGTCAAAAAGCGGCATCGCCTTCATCCAGAGCGTCCACTCAGTTCCGTCAACCTTCTTTGCCCGGGTGACGGCAACCACCGGCCCATTCTTCTCCCTGCTGATGATCATGTACCGGGATTTCCTGATCTCCTCATCAAGGGTGAATACCATGTCGACAAGCATCTTCTGGCGCCTGCCAAAAAAAGGCTCTACGTATGCGAAATTTCCCTTGCCAAGCAGGGTTTGCGCGGGAACCCCCGTGAGGTTCTCCATCGCCGTATTCCACGCAAGCACGTTTCCCTCCGGGTCAATGGCAAACTCGGCATCAAGGGAAAAATTGATCAGGTCGGCGACGAGCTTCCTTGACAAGCCTTTTGCTTTTCCCATGAACCTCTGGTCGACCGCATGCCGGATCATCTGTTGCAGTTCAACAAACGGCATGTCCGTATCTTCACCTTTTTTTAAGAAGAAGTTGGCACCGTTGTTGAGCGCGGCGATCGCTGCATGTTCCCGCCCGACACCGGTAAAGATGATCACCGGTGTCACATCGCCTTTGTCCCGAATGATCTTTAAAAACTCAATACCGTTGATCCCCGGCAGGTCGTAGTCAAGAACGATGACATCAAACATATTTTTCTGGAGTACGTCAAGTGCTTCCCGTGAAGAGCTGACCGGTTTTACCGAGATCTCGTGAGATCGTTCCAGCACCTGCTGGGTCACCTCAAGGATTGCAGGATCATCGTCAACAACCAGTACGGAGAGCATAGCGATCCACCAGGGTTTGTATATTCCTCTAATGTATATTCAGGATGGCATTTCCTTATAAAGCAAACGGAAATGCACCGCAAAAGAGGTCAAGACCGGGTCTGGTGTATCCCGCTTTAGGTACAGAAATTACCCGGCGCATGCCATAACTGCAAATGCAGATTTTTTAAAAAAAAACTATCCGGGGGCATACGGGACTTTAAAAAGGAATGAGTGAGAAAAAAGGGGAACGTTAACCGATATAACTCAGTTCTTCGTCATGCTGCAGTTTCTCGCTTTCAAGGAAACCCTGAACAACTTTTTCCATCTCGGTTGCGCGGTCGTTGAGCTGCGTAGGATCGACCGGCACCGAGATCAGTTTTGAAAGAACAGAAAGCACGCTTGCCGCGCTCATCGGGTCGACAATGTACCCGCTCGTTTCGCCCATAAGGCAGACCGCATCGATTCCCCGTATGCCCCCCATGCCAAGGAGGAGCCCTGCGGCACCGATGATGCCGCCGCCCGGTTCATCACGGTCAAATGTCACGCCGGCCGCCTCGATCTCCGCTCTTAATTCCTCACGGTTGGTGGCACCCAGCACCCGGGGCGCGTTGACCAGGTGCCCGACACCGAACCCTCCGAGAGTGTACATGCGT
>JBEKTA010000150.1:0-3602 GCA_049516515.1 Methanoregula sp.
CGCACTCGTCCTTGTGGATTACCAGCCCACGATGTTTGCGGGGGTTGCATCAGGAGACAAGACGATCATCAGGAACGCAGCCTACTGTGCAGCAAAGGCCGCCCAAATCCTCGATGTCCCTGTCGTGCTATCAGCGATCAACCCGGCAGGCAACGGGAATTTCCTTGTCGAGATCGCAGACCTTTTCCCGGGCCGGGAGGTGTACGCCCGGGCAGTCCCCAGTTTTGATGCATTCGAAGATGAAAAGACCTGGAATGCGGCGAAAAAGACCGGCAAAAAGAAGCTCGTGGTCTCGGGTCTCTGGACCAGCATGTGCTTTGCCTACACGGCCCTGCACGGTATCCGGGAAGGGTACGAGGTGTACGGCCTGATGGACGCTGGCGGGGATTCCACACCCGACGCCCACCGGTACGGGATAGAACGGATGCTCCAGGCCGGGGTCGTCCCGATCACGGTCGAATCGCTGGTCTCGGAGTGGATGCATGCATGGACCAACCCGAAGGCCGGAGAGCTCGTAAAAGAAGTGTACTCGCGGTACGGGTATATGATCGGCCTCGGAAGACAGTAACGGGACAAATCGCATGACCCCTCCTGTTACTAGGGGCGTGCGCTCCTTTTTTTGGTGGGTTTTTGATCAGGTGTTCCTGCCGCCGTCCCGATCCATCCCGGGTTCCCCCACGTGATGTTGAAGGCATTGTTGATCGCTTTTGTCACCATCTCGCTCTCGATCCAGAGTGCGACCAGGTTTGACCGGTCCGCTGACTCCTCCTCTGGTAGCGGGAACATCATCAGCATCTCCCGGCTATCGATGGTGAGGGTTCGGATAAACGGCTCCGGGGCGGTCTGGAAGTCCTCTGTCACCCGGGAAAAGGACTCGCGGACATCGAGGATCTTCTCCTTGGTCCGCACCGGGTTGTTTGACGAGATCCGGAGAATGACACCTCTTCGTTTTGCAGCGTCAAGCTGCTGCTTGATCGGTTCGAGTTCCTCCGGGTAGTACAGGGTGCCAAACAGGTAGAGGCTTGTCCTTGCCCGCCTCATCATATCGGCCGTTTTTATTGCAATATTGCCGATACCCCGTACGATACCGGTCTTGGGGGGATTTGCTTCTGTGCGCTTCTCGTAGGTCATGGTAAATTCGTTGGCCATCTGGTCGATCTCGGCAAGGAGGGCAGATTTCCGGCTGCCGATCGTATCGCCGGGGCAGACCGGCGTGATCTTCCCTGGCCTCCCCTTCTCAACGGTGATCCAGTGCTCGCGTTCAAGTCGCTTGATGGTATCGTAGATCTTGGTGCGGGGAATCCCGGCCTCTTCAGCAAGAGCAAACGGGGTCGTACTCCCCAGCCGTACCAACGCATCGTAGGCCTTTGCTTCGTACGCGGAGAGCCCGATGGTCTGGAGCAGGGCGATCGTTTTCTGGTCCGTGGTCATTGTACGATGTACTATACCATCTCCCCGTATATAAGTTACAAAACAATTAAGAGCCCCCATGGCAATTCACGATCGTAATATAGGTGAAGAACCATGTCAGTCGAAGAAAATATGCGTCTCATGCAGACGCTGGACGATGCCTGGAACTCCCAGGACTGGGCAACATTCGAGAAACGCCACGCAAAGGATGTCGATGTCTTCTGGCCGGCGCAAGCTGACCCGACCCATGGACGCCACTCACACAAGGATGAAGCGATTGCTTTCTTTAAGATCTTCCCGGACAACAAGGTCGGGAACCGGCCATACAAGATCTTCTTCGCCCAGGGGGACTATACCTGCTCCGTCGCCGAGTTCACGGGGACGTTTAAGGGCCCGATGAACACACCGGACGGAAAAGTGATACCACCCAACGGGAAGAAATTCAAGGTCGACTTCTGTACCGTTGCCCACTGGAAGGACGGGGAGATCGTCGAGGAGAAACTCTTCTACGACAAGATCTCCTTGATGCAGCAGATTGGCCTGATGTGAATCGCTGGAGAGGGTGCAGGGAGTGACCGGGGGCGGTCTCCTCACGGGTTTTTGTCCCCGGGCATATCCCGGCGTTTTTTTGGCAGGATTCGGACAATTACCGGGAACAGTAGCATACCATGACAGAGACTGATAAAAAATCCAGAGAACAGGAAAGCGACGGCATGAAGATCACGGTCACAAAGAACGGCCCCTATATCGTGACGGGCGGCGTCCCGCTTATCCAGATGGAGATCTGCAACGACGACGAAGGCTACTGCCGGACCTGGCGTGAGGTGAAAAGGTTTCCCCTAGAGGAGACCTATGCCCTCTGCCGGTGCGGCCACTCGGAGAACAAACCGTTCTGTACCGGGATGCATGCGAAGATCGGCTTTGACGGTACCGAGACCGCGGGAAACGAGCCTTATCTCCGGCACCCGCGTATCATCCGGGGCCCGGAACTGGAACTGCTCGATTACGAGAACCTCTGCGTCCATGCCCGGTTCTGTATGCGGGCGGGCGGGATCTGGAACCTCACCGAACAATCGGATAACCCGGAGGCCAGGAAAATTGCCATCGAAGAGGCCTGCAACTGCCCGTCCGGCCGGCTTGTCATGAAGGACCAGGAGACCGGAGAGGTCATCGAGCCCGAGCTCGAAAAATCCATTGTCATTATCGAGTATCCCCCGCGCAGGGAACACGGCCCGCTCTGGGTGCGGGGCGGCATCCCGGTGGTATCTGCTGACGGGAAACCGTACCATATCCGGAACCGGCTCACGCTCTGCCGGTGCGGAAAATCACAGAACAAGCCGTTCTGCGACGGGAGCCACGCACAGCATTGATTACAGAGGACAGATTCAGGAATAATTTATGAGGGGTGAAAAGAACCATGAGTTTTGTCAAGGTTGCAACAGCAGGTGAGATACCTGCCGGCGCTATGAAACATGTCGAGATCGGAAAGACCGAGATCTGCATCGTAAATGCCGGCGGGACATTCTATGCCATCGGGGACCGGTGCGGCCACGAGAACGCCCGGCTCTCCCGGGGTTCCCTGATGGGCACTATCGTGACCTGCCCCATGCATGCCTCGCAGTTTGATGTGACGACCGGGAAACTGATGTCCGGGCCGGTCCTGGAACTGGAAGGTCTTAAGGAAATGTTTACCGGCTGTCCCGAAAAGGTGAAAGAAAAGGTGGGGCAGATGTTTGAGGGAATTGCCGATGAGCAGCGCCTGATAAAGACCTATGACATGCCCGTCTACCCGGTGAAAAAAGAGGGCGGCGATATCCTGGTCGACCCCAAAGGCGCATCATAAGAGATCGGTGGACAAATCAAACTCCCGTTGCCGGCACCGGCATACCGATAAAAAAGATCGCTCCCGAAGCAGAAAAAAACAGGAAAAAACAAAACCACTTCAGTAATGAAATACCCAAGCTGGAACAAGTCCATGAATGGGATTACCTCTGCATTGGATTCCCCGCATTCGGCTCTCACCGACACAGGTAAATCTGTCGGAATCTTTCTGGACCGGGCCAGGGCATATTTCATACCTGCGAAAAAAGCATGACAATCTGTGCCACTTTCAGAAGGTTGCAGCCAAAATATGCTGCGATCCACCTTTTTTTGCAATCGTATTGGTTCATATGAGTGTGGAGGTGCATGAG
>JBEKTA010000151.1:0-3449 GCA_049516515.1 Methanoregula sp.
CTCGGCAGCGGCGGCGGCACGGAACAGTCTGGCAATTTGGGGGAAACCTTCGGCCTCGGCCTTGGCGGCGAAGGCGAGATACTTGCGATTGGCTTGGGAGGCGCTGGCTGCCGTATTGCCAATGCCCTCTATGCCAATGACCGGAGAAGCAGTAAAGTGACATGCGTTCAGGCGCTGGCTGTCGATGTGGACAGTGAAACCCTGGCGCAGCTGCGGGCACTCCCGGAGCAGGCGAAGATCGGATTTATGGCAGTTGAACCCGATCTTTCCCGGAGTGGAGATGATAATCCCCTGCCTGCAAATATTGACATTGGGGAAATTACCGCCCGCATCCAGAACATGCTGGGAGGTGAAACCGACGCGATCATGATCTGCTGCGGACTTGGGGGCAGCATGACAGACGTGGTGCCGTACGTCATCGCTGCAATCAGATCTTCCGTTGCTGCACCGGTCTTCGGTCTTGTCACACTGCCCGCCTTGTCAGAGGGAGAGAAGCGTTCGGCAAAATCGGCAGACGATATTGAAAACATCGCTCCGCTGCTCGACGGGACCATCCTGTTTGACAACGAAACCTGGTCAAAAAAAATCGCGGCACGGCGCGACGCCCTGCTTGCAGAAGAGTCAGGAGGGCACGGGATATTTGGTTTTGGCAAGAACCAGCCAAAACTATCCGCACAGGACATCACGTATAAACTCTTGAACCAGAGCATAATCCGGAGGATCAGTCTCATCCTGAGGGCCGGGGAATTCCGGGCAGACGGGGGCATCGATCTGGCCGAAGTCGTAATGGATTCAAGCGAAGTGCTCAACACCTTAAAAGGAATGGGGTTTATCTCGATTGGATATGCAGTAGAGCACCTTCATCAGACCCCGCTCGCATTTCTCTCACGGCTGCGCCCGGCCGATTCCTCTCTGGAGCAGAGAAAAAGTGCAGAACGGATCATCGAGCTTGCCAAGCAGGCCATTTACCAGGAAGTATCCATTCCTTGTGATATGACCAGTGCCGCAAAGGCTTTGATCCTCGTAGCAGGTCCGTCCCATGAGATCTCGATGAAGGGTGTCATGACCGTCCGGAAATGGATTGACCGCAGCATCGCCGGCATGGAGATGAGATCCGGTGATTACCCGGTCACCAACTCGGAATACGTTGCAATTATCATCGTGCTGAGTGGACTTGAAAACATCCCCCGTCTTACCGAACTTCAGGACATCCGTGAGCAGTACCGGTCCGGCAACTCGTGTGAAGAGTTGTCCTCCCTCAACCTCCCACCCGGTAAAGGCTCCCGAAAACCCGGTGCGGTGTCGGAGATCGCAGCAGTGCGGAGTGGATCAGACTTCAGAGATGAGATGATCAGCCTCCCGGGAACGAAGGTAAAAAAGAGGGTTTCCAATCAATACTCCACGGAGAAGACCCCACGCTACCCGGATGCATCGTCAAGACCTGTTCAGGATGCGCCGTCGGTTGTTTCAGCGGGATCACGACCGCAGGTAATTCAGCCACAGGTTCCTGAAGAAAGGAGATCTGCCGCAGGAACGCGGGGACCAGCCCTGGAGCAGCCGTCATTACCTCCGGAATCTGCTATAGCACAACGAGCACCGCGGATAAGACCTTCAAGCCCTGTGATTACAGAGACACCGGTACAGAAACACCCGATCTCCACGGGAAGGGCTGAAGGAGCGTCCCGCCGGCCCTCGCTGACAGAAACACCCGCAGTCGTCCCCCCACAAAGAGATGCCCGACCACCAGTGAAGAGATCACTCGAATCAGGGTACGAAGGGATTCTCCCCTTAAAACATACCCCGGCAAAAAGCAGAGATCCGGCTCATCAACGAATTGAACGGGAACTGCAGAGACAACAGGTGATGGTAAAATCTGAGAGCATGCAGGACCGGGAAACCGGAAGACCCAGGGTACAGACGCAGAATCCCGTACAAATGGAAACAAAAACCATCATCCGGAGAGTTACACAAAAAGCACCGGTCCACGAGACTGTGCTTCCTGATGCACCACCGGCCACACCCGCCCCCACGCAGGTTGAGAGAACGATCATCAGGAGACGAAGGAAGGAAACGGAAAACGATGAGGTGCGGGCGCACGAAGAGCCCGACGACAAGTCCGGCCCCACTCACCAGGAGGAACTCGAACTCGCCGCAGGAACGGGGGATTTTATTCCGGTACACCTCCCTGAAGAAACGCCTCTCGGCATTAAGGATCGGTTAAAGCCGGCGCGGGACGATATCTTTCTCGGAAAGTCAGTTGCACAAAAAGACCCATTACGGGTAAAAGATGCAGCCCTGCTCCATACGGAGATAAAAACAAAAAAAAGCAGTCTCACTCAAGAAGAGTATGCGCATGATGGAGAAACCGTAAGCAGTCCCGTACCTGCAAAAAAGAAGACCGGAAAATCGTCAGCGCAGGATGATAAGATTTCCTGGATCAACGATTGATATCCGCTACTTTAGAGAAGGGAATGTTCCCGGCACCGATCTCCGTACGGATAACAATGCCCTGTTCAACACAGTTGCCGATATGGTTGAGACCACTATAGGCAACAATTGAGAGACGGTAGGGATTGTCCGGCAGGTTGAATACCTGATTGCCCATCGTGACCGGAAAGACAAAACCGCAATCGTTCATCCGCCGGATCGTTTCCTCGACTTCGCTTCTGGCTGAGCTGGGGACTTCCCGTACGTTTGCCAGAGCGATTCCGGTTTTTGTCCGGGCAAAGGCATTGATCGACGTCAGACCCGATGAGATGAAGAGTTCGAGCGGATCTATGGTGGTTCCCCGGTACCCGATCAGATCGCGGAACCGCCGGGGTACGTTCTCCTCGATCTCAAGCCTCCCCCCATAGGCCATCTTCACCGGTATGCCGTTTCTCTGGAAAACACCGTCCATGGTGATACTGCACAGGGTGATAACCCCGATACAGTCCTGAGGCACACGGGAATCGTGATCGAGAATCCGGTAGGAATTAAAGAACCCGCACCCGGCTTTTATGACTTCATCGAATGCCCCGAGGGCCCGGTCCAGGATTTCCGTGGGGACGATGGAGAGGTTGTATGCCACATCCCCCGTACCTGTTTCCGGGTCAAAGGTGCTCCGGTACGCGAGCCGTTCGAGTTTGGAGATAATAAACCCGATCCGGTCATCGACAAGGGCGTTATCAGTCTCAAGAAAACCGGCAGGTGTCAGGAGCCGGCCCCGGTTGCCGATCTTCTCGGTAAATCCCATCGAATCCAGGTAACTGAGGTAGTACTGCACGGCCCGGTCACTTAAGACAAAACCCCGTTCTGCCATCAATTCCGAGAGCCTTTTCGCCCCCACCGGTTCACGGTGCTCCTTTAAGATACGCAGGATCTCGATATACTTGCGCTCGGTTCGTATCATGTTCTTTTTGCCTCCACGGCCCCGAGACTGTCCTGGTACCGCCCGGCATATCGTTCGC
>JBEKTA010000152.1:0-3438 GCA_049516515.1 Methanoregula sp.
ACGGAAAAGGAGATCGAGACTGCTCTCGCCGGTATCAGCGAAAAGAACAGCGCTCTTGCAGCCGCGCTGCGCACGTATTACCGGGCAAACAACGCCGGCGACTTCACGATTGCCCAGGCAGCCATCGGCTGGATCGCGGCAGAGCCCACAGTCGGGCGCGACTTCAAGCAGGAGGCAGGTATCAAAGGAGAGGTTGACGACTCCACCGCGTTTCTCTTCCTTTCAGGACTTGTCGAGATCCTCCACGGTGCAGGATACCGGGGGCTTGCGATCGCGATCGATGAACTGGAAACCACGCAGGGGCTCCAGCGGAACCAGAGGGAGAGAAGTTACCAGACACTCGCCCGGATCATCGATGCACTCGACGGCGGCAGGATGCCGCACTGTTATTTCCTGTTTACCGGCACCCCTGCATTCTTCGACGGGTCGCGGGGTATACGGTCGGTAACGCCGCTTTACGACCGGATCAGCGTGGCCGAGACCGGTGCCTACAAAAACCCCCGCCAGCCCCAGATCCACCTCGCCCGGTTCGATACCGGGAAACTCGAACTGGTTGCCCTCAAGGTCGTCGATGTGTATTCGCAGGCGTTCAGGGAAGTCGACCGGGAGAAAGTTACCCACCGGTTCATCCGGGCCATGATCAAAAAGATCACCGGCCGGTTCGGTGGCAGGGTAGACGTGATCCCGCGGATATTCTTAAAAGAGTTTGTCGATGTCCTGGACAAGTGCGAACTCTACGAGGATTATAACCCGGTCGAGGGTTATGAGTTCGAAGCCGATCACTTAAAAGGGGAACTCAGGGCAGAAGAGGAGGCAGTCATGGTCGTGGAATTTTAAAAAATTCCCCTTATGATACTGTTTTATCGTTTCAGCTGGAAGGGTACTGGTATGAAAGGGTGGTTCTGTCCGCTGGCAGCAGGTCTGTTCCTCATCCTTATCGCCCTCCTTCCAGCGGGGGCTCAGACTGTCGTCACCATCAATGCCACCCCCTCCGTGGTGCATATAGGGGACATGGTCACCCTCACTGGCACGGTCTCAGGCATCCAGACAATCGCAGTCTACCTCTTTTTGACCGGCCCGGCTCTGGACTCCCGGGGCGTCACGCTGGAGAACCTCAATATACCGGCCGGGCACGGTCTCTTTACCACGGCACCCGTGAATATGAAGGACGGTACCTGGATGTATCCCTGGGACACCTCCATCATCCTCGGGAACATGAACCCGGGGACGTATACGGTCTATGTGGTGACCACCCCGATTGACCGGGAGCGGTTCAGCCACGGGGGTTACGCCTCGACTGACATCACCTTCCTGCCCCAGGATACAGAGCCCACACCGGTGCCCCTCTCCCCGGGGATAACGATAGCCGCGCTCGGGATCACTATCGTCGCCGGCTCCTGCATGATCCGCCGGCTCAAAAACACTTAAAGAAAAAATATCCCGGGGAAGACCCGGCACTGCATTTCAGCAGCCGGAATCGTTCTTCCGGCCGCCCTTCTTTTCCTGTCGCCGCACCCGCACGGACTCTGCGTGGGCAGAAAGACCCTCCGCAGTGGCAAGGGTTTCGATAATGTCTCCGATGCTGTCAAGACCATCTTTTGTGAGGATCTGCACCGAGGAGGTCTTGCAGAAGTGGTGCACGTCAAGGCCCGAATACTGCCGGGCGTACCCGGCAGTCGGGAGCACGTGGTTGGTACCCGATGCATAGTCCCCGCAGGCGACCGGGGTGTACGGCCCGATAAAGATCGCGCCAGCATTCTGTATGCCGCCAAGAACCGGCAGGGGATCCATCACCTGGATGGAGAGGTGCTCGGGAGCGACAGCATTTGAGATCGCGACCGCTTCGTTCAGATCGCCGACAACGATATAGCCGGAGTTTTTGAGGGCCTGTTCGATGATATCCTTTCGCGGGGCGTCTGCGGCCTGCTTTTTGATCTCGGCACCGACACGATCGGCGACAGCGGTGGATGTGGCGATGAGAAGACAGGCCGCATGCGGGTCGTGCTCTGCCTGTGCGAGGATGTCGGCCGCGACATACGCCGGCACAGCACCTTCGTCCGCGATAACAGCGATCTCGCTTGGTCCCGCCGGGAAATCAATCTCGGAATACTCACGGAGCATCATCTTTGCGGCGGTCACGTAGACGTTGCCCGGTCCCACGATCTTGTCCACCGGGTCGATGCTTTCGGTCCCGAGTGCCATCGCGGCAATTGCCTGCGCTCCCCCGCACTGGTAGATCTCGTCCACGCCGGCGATGTCGAGCGCGACGAGCGTGAGCGGCTGGATCGGCGGCGGGGAGCAGCAGCAGATTGACGGGACGCCGGCGATACGGGCGGGAACCGTGCACATGAGGGCGGTCGAGGGGTAGGCGGCACGGCCACCGGGAATATAAGCCCCGACACGGGAGAGCGGGGTCGTCTTCACGCCAAGAGTGATGCCGGGTTCGACCTCGTTAAGCCAGAGGCCACGGGGCAGCTGGAGTTCATGGAAACGGCTGATCCGGGCCTCGGCCTCCACCAAGCACTCGGTAACCTGGGTATCGACCGTCTCGTAGGCCGCCTGCCGCATATCCTCATCGACGGCTATCGTATCGAGGTGTACCTTGTCAAATTTTTCGGACAGTTCGATGAGGGCCGCATCCCCTCCCGACCTTACCTTCTCGATGATCTCCTGGACCGGGCCGTGCACTGCATCCAGCCGGGAAGTACGCCGCGAGACCCAGGTTTCGACATCAACCGCGCTCCACATAGCAGAAAAACTCGGCGGGAAAGGTTGTTAAGGTTTCGTTATCCGGGCCGTATTCATCCTGCAAATGCAGCCGGGAGGCCTCCCGCAGGTGTCCCCGTTTCAGGCTTTACGCTGCGGAACCTTTCTGCGCCTCCCTCTTCTTTACCAGGATGAGCACGTACGCCGCAGCAATGCCGACAATAAATGCGACGGTCATGGATATGGCGAGGGCGAGCACGCCGATAAAGATGGTGATCACAAGAGAATCCGTCCTGAGGCTGTACCGGCCCATCTCAATTCCCACAAAGACCAGAAGCGCCCCGAGGACTCCCACCGCCACGATGGAGAGCACCTGCGGGGAGGTAAAGAACAGGGCGAGGATGATAAAGATCAGGCCGGCAATAATACTTGCCCCGCCGGTCCGTGCACCGTAACGGTACTGCCCCGCAAGCCCGCCTGCCCCGTGACACATGGGAAACCCGCCGAAGGGGACGGAGATGATATTCATGAGACCGATAGTCGTCGAGAGCTTTTTTGGGGGCACATCCGTTCCGAAGAGGTCCTTTGTCAGAAGCGAGGTCGCAAGGATCGCATTTGCGATGGTGAGTGCCACCTGAGGCAGTACGAGCGTGGAAAGAGCAGAGGGGAAATCTGTGGGAAGAGGGATCACGAGCGCGGGAGGAGGGATCAGACTGAGTGGCGGGATACCGT
>JBEKTA010000153.1:0-3327 GCA_049516515.1 Methanoregula sp.
CACGCGAGAGGGGCCAGAGCCTGGTTCCCACGCCGCCGGCAAGGATAATCGTCTTCATGAATTCGCCTGATATCTGCACCGGGTGCGGTCCTTTAGAGATCCCGGTACGGTATTCGTACAGTATTGTGTCCGGAGTTATCCCTTATAAAAGTCGATCCCGCACGGCACTTTTTATGCTGCCGACGCTGTCCCACGCGGAGCGTCGATAAATTTCCTCATCCACAGCTCGGCGCAGGAGATCCGCCAGACTTCGGGTGAATACGTCGCTCTGCCATCCAGGAATGCGAGATAATCCTGTGCGACCGCATCGGCGTCCCAGTAGGGCCGGGATTTGAAACTCGCAGAAGAGAAAATCTCCAGCATGAACGGCCGGAGCTTATTTTTCATCCAGCACTCTTCGGGTGTGGCAAAGCCCATTTTGTCCCGGCGGCACCGCACGGACTCGGGGATCTTGTCCCGGATCGCTGTGCGCAGGGCAACTTTTGTGACACCGGCCCGGATCTTCTGCGAGAGGGGGAGCGATGCGATGTACTCGACGAGCCGTACATCCAGGTATGGCACCCGGGATTCCAGCGAGAATCCCATCGAGTTCCGGTCTTCGTAGTGGAGGAGTGCCGGGAGGTTGGTGGAAAGGAGTTCCCGGTGCAGAACTTCGTCAAGGGTGCCCTGGTACCGGTCGATCGTTTCCGGGATGCACTTCAGGAGACCCCGTCTCGTTTTGCGGACATGCAGCTGCTGCCGTGCGGACCGGAAGAAATCCCGGTGCTCTCTGATACTCCCGGCAATCTCGCGAAGTGCTGTCCCCCAGTGATACGTGCGGAGGAGCTCCCTGATGTAACTGCCCTGGTAGCCCAGGTACCCGGCAAGAAGTTCGTCCGCCCCCTGCCCGTCCAGCACCACCTTGACCTTCTGTGCAGCAAGCCGCATGACGCAGTACTGGGCATAGATGGAGAGCGAACCGAAGGGTTCGTCCTGCAGGTACACGAGCCGGTCGATATCTTCCCAGATCTGGTCCGGTGCGGGTTCCGTCCGGTCTGCATCGACACCGGTTGCGGCCACGACCTCATCGATGTACCGGCTCTCATCGAATTTTTTGTCTGAGAAGACAACCGAGAAGGTCTTCTGCCGGGCCCCGACACTCTCCGGCGCCTCGCTTCTGATGAGCGTATTGATCAGGACAGTCAGGGTCGATGAATCGATCCCCCCCGAGAGGCAGGTACCGACGGCCACATCACTTCTCAGATGAATGCGGGCCGCCTCAAGGAGCAGTTCGCGGAGGTGTGCCGCGACCGCCTCATCATCTTTGTTTCCCCCGATCTCCGGGTTCACCTTCACGTCCCAGTACCGGAACGGTGGCTGTATCCCGTCCTTCGTAACAACCAGGGCATGGCTCGGCTCGATCTGGAAGATGCCGTCAAACATGGTCCGGCTGCACTGATCCTGCACGCCCCATGCGAGGTAGGTACAGAGCATTTTGTCGTCAGGCTTCTTCCCGACTGCCGGGTGGGCGAGGAGCGCCTTGATCTCGGATGCGAACAGAAACGAGCCACCGGCCGTAGTGTAATAGAAGGGCTTGATCCCGAACCGGTCCCGGGCGCAGAAGAGTTCCTGCTTCTTCTCATCCCAGAGAGCAAACGCCCACATGCCGTTGAACCGTGCAAGACAGTCGTGCCCCCATTCCTCGTAGGCATGGAGGATCACTTCGGTATCGGACTTTGAGTAGAACGTATGTCCTTTTTTTTGCAGTTCGTCGCGGAGTTCGACAAAATTGTAGATCTCGCCATTGAAGACCAGCCAGAGCGAGCTGTCCTCGTTTGTCATCGGCTGGAGTCCGTCTGGAGACAGATCGATGATGGCGAGCCTCCGGTGAACAAGTCCAGCGCTCCCCGTGATATGCGATCCCTCTCCGTCGGGCCCCCTATGAGCGAGCCGTTCGGACATGGCTGCGAGGAGCCGGCGATCCGGCCCCCCGCCCTCATAACAGTACTGCCCTGCGATCCCGCACATTCGTTTGATCTATGGTCTCCCGGAGAATTAAAAGGTGATATGGCGCCTGAACTACGATCTCATGATTGCTGGCAGGGGTAATGAGGGGGTCTGACGGGTACATCTGCTCTATGAAAATAAGGCGATCCATAGCGGGTTCTGTCGTAATTTTTCTTATCTTTTCTTTTTGCTCAGGCCGTGATAAAAAAATGTACCTGCCCGACCCCCTCCAACCCCTCAAAATTTGTGCACGATTCTATGAGTGGGATCGTGCCTTTTTCCGATGATAAAATACCTTCACTGGCTGGGACAGTACCTCTCAGGTGGGTTGGGGGGTCGAGCAGGTACATATCGGATCTCCCTGCCACCTCCCCTCCGCAATGTTTCTGGTCATATACCCATCGTCCCGAAAATTACCGGGCCGGAACGTTCAACGCAAAAAAACAGTTGAGATAATCATCGAAAATCCCAAGAAAGTCTCCCGGACAGAACAGGACATGCTCCTGAAGGGTTCAGGGATTACCAAAAAAGAAAAAACTCATTCACTTCTTCGTACGAGCCACGCCCTTCTTTTTCCCGACAGTCTTGCCGGCTGCCTTCTTCTGCGGCACTGCTTTTACCTCGCAGGGGAAACACTTCTCCAGCCGCTCGTCAATGACACGGTAGGCATTGGCGAGCACTGAGGCGTTTGCAATCATGCCTGAGAGCAGGATCACTTCAAGGATCTCCTCACGGGTCGCACCCATCCTGGTCGCCGCCTGCATGTGGTAACTCGTACAGTACTGGCATTTCAGGGCTGCCCCCACCGCCATGCTGATCAGTTCCACGTACTTGGGATCGAGCTGGCTCGTCTCGGCCACGGTGCTTTTGTACAGGAGGTGTGAGATGAGCACTTCGGGCCGCTCCCCCATGCGCTTGAAGATAAGCGGCACCTTGCCGTACTCCCTCTCGATTACCTTCATCCATTCATCGGCTGTGGCGTCAGCGCCCAACTCGACAATCTGCCGCAGCCGGTCTTCAAACTCGTTTTCCTGTTTGCGTCCCATGATCCCTCATATGACCATATTCGTCTCCGAGAACGGCCTGACCCGGACAATAATGTAGTCACGCATCCGTGAAGGTTCGATTGCCGCGATGTCGCCGATTGTTATGCCGTCCTCGATCTCGGTCTTCCTGAGCACGTCAGCGTACGAATCGTACGGCAGTTTCACCCGCAGGCCCGACATCTGCACGGTAAGCGGGGTCGGCGAGGTCACGTCAAGAATGGCCGGCACCTGCTCCCGGATCACGTCCATGAGCCGGGCCGGGGAGACCGAGAGGGGGTCTTTTGCGAGTTCCTCC
>JBEKTA010000154.1:0-3276 GCA_049516515.1 Methanoregula sp.
AGGCGCTGGGCTTGCGCAAGCACCTGGAAGACAACAAGAAGGACCTGCACAACAAGAGGCAGCTCCACCTTGTCGAGGCCAAGATCCGCCGGCTCGTGAAGTACTACGTAGGCACGAAGAAACTGCCCGCAGGTTTCACCTACAAGCCGGAGACCACTGAAATCCTGCTGTCCAGATAATTTAGTATATCGTCTGCCGATCCCCATGTCACTTGAAGAAGCCGCAAAAACCGTCGCGGACCAGATCCGCCGCCAGCAGTACATCGAGGTGTATGTACACCACGACGCTGACGGCATCGCAGCCGGGGCTATCCTCTGCCATGCGATGTTAAGGACCGGGATCCGATTCCGGATGAGAATCTGTGCGGAAGTCCCTTCCGCCAGCCTCTCCCACGACGCGGCCTCGCTCCTGTGCGATCTCGGGTCCGGCATGGAGAACCTGCCCCCGGAAACGATGGTAGTAGACCACCACCTCCCGCTCTTTACTGGGCAGTTCCATGCAAACCCGAGGCTCGAAAAGATCGATGGCGACCGGGAACTCTCCGCTGCCGGCATGGCGTACATTGTCGCCCAGGAAATGGGTGACAACCGCGACCTTGCCGGCCTCGTGATACCCGGTATCCTCGGCGACGGTCAGGCATTTGCCGGAAGGAACCTTGAGATCTTCAACGAAGGCGTGGCAAACGGGATCATCGTCCCGGACCGGGGCATGACACTTGCCGGCCGCGACATGGCAGAGAAGTGGCTGCTTGCCACCTGCCCGTATCTCGAAGGGATCAGCGGCGACGATTCTGCTGTCGCTGACCTGCTCACCGGGGCGCAGGGCGCAAACGGCCTGCGGCTCGATACGCTCATGAGCCTTGCGGTGCTCAAATCCGCCCCGCAGACATCCGCAGATGGCTTATCCCTGCTCTACGGCGACACCCTGCACCTCCAGCGCGAGGTAATAGAGGACGCCCACGCTCTCGCCGCTGTCATCGACGCCTGCGGCAAATCCGGGCACGGCGACCTTGCGGTTGCACTCTGCCTGCGCTCGTCAGCGGAGATCGAGAAGGCATGGGAGATTGCCCGAAGGCACCACCTCGATGTGATCGATGCGCTCAAAAACGCTCATCCCGCACAAGAGGGCGACGCGGTCTACGAGTGCCAGAATGCAACGCTCGCAAGCGACATCGCCGATGTGCTCGCCCGGGACCGGGTGCACCAGGCACCGGTGCTCGTGTATGCACGGTCGGGGGAGTCCTGCCGGATCTCGGCGCGATCCCCCCATGGTGTCACGGCCGATCTCGGGCCGCTCGTCCGGAACCTTGCCGCCGCATGCGGCGGGAACGGCGGGGGGCACCACTCCCGTGCAGGGGCAACGATCCCCTGCGACAAGCTCGGGGCATTCGTGAAAGGATGGCAGGAGGCGCTTGCTGCATGATGCATGTGAGCGGACTCATCACCACCGTCCATGCGGACGCAGAAAGCGTAGCGTCGTCACTGGCACCGGACAACCTTAAGGGCATAACCACCACCGCAGACGGCGGCCGGGTCACGACCGTGATCCACGGCACGCAGATCCGGTCTGTCATCGCATCGGTGGACGACTACCTGATGAATCTGGCAATTGCGGACGAGACAACAACGCTCCCGCGAAAAAAGACAGGAAACCAAACACGAGAGGAATAAAAAAATTAGAGAGTTGATACTATGGCAAAGAAGAAACAGGTTGGAAGAAGAGTTGAAGGCTGGAAAGCCAAGAGCTGGTACAAGGTATACACCCCCGACAACCTCGGGAAGGCGTATATCGGCGACACCATTGCAAGCGAAGTCGAGACCGTCAAGGGCAGGATCATGCAGTCCACCCTCGGCGAGATAACAAACGACTACGCAAAGCAGCACATCAAGATGAGCTTCAAGATTGCAGAAGTCACCGGCGACGCGGCATACACCGAGTTTGTCGGCCACGAAGTGACCCGCGATTACCTGCGGTCCCTTGTCAAGCGCCGCAGCTCCCGCGTGGACTGCCACACTCTTGTGGTCACAAAGGACAACAAGAAAGTCCGGCTCACTATTAGCTGCTACACCTTTGCACGGGCAAATATCGCACAGGAGCACGCGCTCAGGAACGCGATCCTCGCAAGCCTTGCAACCCAGACACAGGCATGGGACTTAACGACACTGGTGAACGCGATTGTCACAGGCGAGCTCTCCCGCGACCTCTTCAAGGTCGTAAAGACCCTCTACCCGACCCGCCGGGTCGAGGTCATCAAGTCCAGGGTCGAGCAGGTCGCAGCACCGGTCTCCACCAAGTAATTTTTTTTGTTTTTTCGTGGTTTTTACCGGGTTTTATTTGTCCGGACGACGCCGGTTCAGAGTTATGGGTCTGTTCTGTCCGTGGATTTTTTACCCGGGCCGGTTACGACGTACTGTTTCCCGAATCGTAACCGGGAAACATAATTAATCCGCGCGTCTAAACAATCCATAAGAATGACCGCTCATAAGATCCTGTTTCTCGTAATTGACGGGCTGGCTGACCGGCCCTGCCCGGAACTCGGAAACCTCACCCCTCTTGAAGCGGCGCACCGCCCCAACCTCAACCGTCTCGCAAAAGAGGGCGTGTGCGGGATCATGGATACGATCGCCACCGGTATCCGGCCCGGTTCAGATACCGCACACCTCGCTCTCCTGGGCTACGATCCCCATACCTATTACACCGGCCGGGGCCCGCTCGAATGCGAAGGTTCGGGGATCCACATGGAACCGGGCATGATCGGTTTCCGGTGTAACTACGCGACACTCTCACCCGAAGGGCTCGTAACCGACCGGCGGGCCGGGCGGATCCACGACACGGTGGCCCTCTCGAAAGCGATCCAGGACGGGGTCGATCTCTCGAAGTTCGGCGTGGAGTTCGTGTTCCGGTCCGGGGCAGGTCACCGGGCAGCACTCGCCCTCAAAGGCGAAGGGCTCGGCCACTGTGTCTCCTCAAACGACCCGAAAAAGGATCACGTGGCACCTCTCACCGTCACCCCGGTCAGGGCACTTGACAAGGACAAAAAGACCGCAGAGGTCTGCAACGAATTCATCCGGCAGTCCAAGAAGATCCTCTTCGACCACCCGCTCAATAAGGAACGCCTTGCACAGGGCCAGAACCCGGCAAACATCGTGCTGATGCGGGGCGCCGGCGAGATGGGCCATTTCGAACCGTTCGAAAAGAAATACGGACTGTCCGGGAGTGTAATTGCCGCTGCCAGTCTCATCACCGGTATCGGGAACGCAGTCGGCCTTGCCCGGG
>JBEKTA010000155.1:0-3269 GCA_049516515.1 Methanoregula sp.
GAACTATCCGGGGCGGTCACAATAACGATTGCCGGGACTTCCAAGGTGTACTCGCTTTCCCGGCGGGTACCAGTGAATGAACTGCTTAATTTTGTTTCAGATTCAGTCATCCAGCTGGACAGCGATCTTAAGATTGTCTCTGTCAATCAAAACCTTCTCGGACGGCTGGGTGAAAAGGAGACCTCACTTATTGGGAAAAAACTCAATTCCTGTGGCAATTCGTTTCTGGAAGGGCTTGATGTTTCCCGTTTTCGGGATAATAACCGTGCTTTCACCGACTCGGTCATCGATATAAACGGTATGATCAATACTACGATGTGCAGTTTCCGGATAAAATCCGTCCCGGTTGTTTTTGATGACGGGAGCAGAGGAATTACCCTGATCCTGACGGATATTACGCACAAGACCCCCCCCGGGTCCCTGCCGGAACTATCCGGGGCCGGTGACCAGGGTATCATTGAAGACCAGACCGAATTTGTTATCCGCTTCCTGCCGGACGGGACACTCAAATTTTTCAACGATTCCTTTTGCCACTACCTGAATAAGGAGGTGCATGAGCTTCTCGGGAAGTCATTCTTCTCCCGCATCTTTAACGAGGACCGGGAACAGGTACAGATGGCCCTGCTTAAGCTGAACCGGGAAAATCCGGTATGTTCTGTAGAGCTCCGTATAAAAGGCCCGGCCGGCGTCCCCCGCTGGCACCGGTGGACGACTTTTGCACATACCCTTGATAACAAAGGGAATGTTCGTGAATATCTCGGGGTCGGCCGGGATATAACGGATACGTATCAGATCGAGAAAAAAATTAACCGTTTCACCACAAACCAGGAATTTCTCTACTGGCATGCATGGGAGTTGGCCAACATATCTGCGGATGCCGATATCTATACGACTATCGGTAAAGGGATTAAGGAGATCATTCCCGATGCAATCGTCTCAGTAAATACGTTTGATTCCTTTGTGCCCGCTGAAATTACCAATTTAACATTCCGTTGTTTCCTTGGAGAAAAGGAACGAAAGATCTTCTCACAGTTTATCGGGAGAGACATTGTCGGATGGGGCATGGGTTGTCCATATGAGAGTGCGCGATCGCACGCCCTGTCCTGCCTGCTGACCGGAAAAATTCTCAAGATTCCCGGGAACCTGTATATCGCGATGATGTGGAGTATGCCCCAGAGTGACTGTGAAAAGATTGAAAAGATGCTTAACCTGGGGGATACGTATGTTATCGGGCTTGTTTTCCGGTCGATGCTTTTTGGGAATATTGTGATACATCTTAAAAAAGGCGACGTGCTGGATCATCCTATGCTCATCGAAACATATGTCAGGCAGGCTACGCTGGCACTAAAATGCAGGCTTGCAGAACAGGGACTCAATGTTACGGAGACGGCAGGTGTTCAGCACTACGAAATTCCTCTGCCGGTCAGGGAAGTTGAGGATACTATGGATCGCGAAAAAGATGGCGAGACCTTCTTCTCAAAGAATTCCCCTTAAGGGAATAGCCTTGATTAATAATACATACAAACGGCTCTTATAGAAATCATCCGAAACGTATCTTAAAACGTCTTGAGAGAGTTCTGTAATTTTTTTTAAGAAGAGATTTGATCCTGCGAGCCAAATGCGAGGGATGGGATTCGAACCCAAGAACTCCTACGAGACTAGGCCCTCAACCTAGCGCCTTTGACCTGGCTTGGCTACCCTCGCCCGAATAGAATTGCACCAGCGAACACCGGAACCCCGGCGTACCTCGCTTTTGTGCCATAACAAAGAGGTTGTCTATCTAAAAGAATGTTATGGCATATTATAGGCAGGCCACGTCAGAACATGGGGCCTTTTGCCCGGTCCGGCCGGTGCCCGGGCGCCAGCCCGGTCCGGGATGGACCGGCCTTATCTGACCTGCATGGCCCGGACGTTCTTTCCCGGCACGCCCGGACTCTTTTTTATAGACGCTGATGACATGCAGGAAGCATACATGTATATTTTCATACGTTTTACCCGGTGCGTGTATGTGGTCTGATATCATCCACGAATTTGCCGACTCGCCATCGCAGGGTCGCGTGGTGCGGTTCCTCCTCGAAAACGGTTTCGGGGTCAACACAGACGGGAAGATCTGCAGTAACGGCATCGATATCCCGGCAACCGCCATTGCAAAGGCGATCGGTTCGGACCGCCGCGTCGTGGATGCCACCGCCCGACGCATCCTTGAACGCCCGTTCCTGCGCGGGATCTTCTTAAACATGAGGGCAACGCCCGACTTAAGCCGGGTGGCAGAGTCCCTCGGGCTCTCGGTCATCACCGTCATGCCAAAAGACGCAAACGAGAAAGGCATCGTAGGGGCGGCAGTCAGGGTACTCTCCAACCATTCGCTTGCAATACGGCAGATCTTTGTCACCGACCCCCAGTTCTCCGAGGACCCGAAACTCGTCATTATCATGGAAGACCCGCTGCCCGCCGGTGTGGTAGACGAGATCCGCGCCCTCCCGCAGGTGCGCCAGGTCATCATATAAAATAAAAAACGTCCTTTTTTGCCTGCTTCGTAAGCTCTTCTACTTCATCGGAAAGCCGGCGCATCCGTTTTTGGATCTTTTTTGGCAGGTGGCTCGCCGACGCGATGCTCTCATCGATCGTCACCCGTTTTGTCCCGGCGATCAGGTTATCCGCATGAGTGACGATCTTTTCTTCGATCGTATGAGGCATGCAGTCCCGGGGAGCAAGCCCGAGGGCCACGCATTCGTCCGGGGTCATCCCGGCCCCGGTGTGACATTCCACGATCCGTGCAACGCTCTCGGGAAATCCCATCTCGCGCAGGAGATCCGCACCCTTCTGGGCATGGTTGATCCCGTGCGTGACCCCCCGACCGATATCGTGGAGCAGCGCTCCCGTCATCACGAGTTCCTGGTCGGCACGTGCGCACTTTCGTGCGTACTCCATCGCACAGTCGCAGACCGCCTCGCAATGGGCGATCACCTTCGGGCTGCACCCGGCATTTTTTAGCAGTTCGATGCAGCGCTCCCGTGTTTCAGGCATGGCCCAGCGCTTTTTTCATGGAGTCGATACGCTCCCGGAGCGCTTTTACGAGCATGTCGTTATCGAAATGAGAGAGCGGCTGCTCGCAGTTCGGGCACTTGAAGTCGCCGCCAATTGCCTGCGTAAAGGTAAAGATATCGTGGCAGTCCTTGCAGATGAAGAAATCGTTCTCCTCTTCGAACTGCACCCGGTGCTCGAGTTTGTCCAGCACTACTTCCATATCATCGCGGATGGCGTCGTGG
>JBEKTA010000156.1:0-3261 GCA_049516515.1 Methanoregula sp.
CCCGGATCCGGCCCATTACCTTTTTCGAGAGTTCAAGCGCTGCCACCGCATCGAGCAGGTCGTCTTTGACAAGCACGATCTCCCCGCTCTCGATCGCGATATCGGTCCCGCTCCCGATCGCGATCCCCACGTCTGCCTGCGCAAGCGCCGGGGCGTCGTTGATCCCGTCGCCGACAAAGGCGACGACTTCTCCCTTCTCCTGCAGGGCTTTTACGACCTCTGCTTTCCCGCCTGGGAGGACTTCGGCGGTCACCCGGTCGATCCCGACCGTGCGGGCAATTGCTTCTGCCGTGCGCCGGTTGTCCCCGGTCACCATGACCACGGCGATCCCGTGGGCCTTAAGCTGCCGGACTGCTTCTGCGCTGGTTTCCTTAAGCGTATCCGCGATCGCGATGATGCCTGCGGGCTCGTGGCCGATAGCAACGAGGATCGCGGTCTTGCCGTCCTGCTCGAAGGCACGGATCTTCGCATCCATCCCCTCCGGGAGCGCGATGCCGTTCTCCTGCATGAGCGTGCGGTTGCCCACGAGTACTTCTTCGCCCAGCACGAGCGCACTGACGCCTTTTCCTCCGAGGGTGTTGAATTTCTCGGCAGCACCGATCGTGACACTCTTTGCCTGCGCAGCCCGGACAACCGCTTGTGCGAGCGGGTGATCGGAGTTATTCTCGACGGCCGCGGCAAGCGAGAGGAGCGTTTCTTCCGTTCCGCCTGTTGCCACGATGTCGGTCACCTCCGGTTTTCCCCGGGTGAGGGTTCCGGTCTTGTCGAAGACCACGGTCGTGACCTTTTCAGCGAGTTCGAGCGCCTCGCCGTTTTTGATGAGGATCCCCAGTTCTGCCCCCCGCCCGATCCCCACGGTCACTGCCGTGGGTGTGGCAAGGCCGAGCGCACACGGGCAGGCGACCACAAGAACGGAGATAAGCGCAGTAAGACCAAAGAGCAGGGTCGAACCGAGCAGGAAATACCACGCGATAAACGCGGATGCAGCGATAATAAGGACAACCGGGATGAAGTACGTGACCGCAATGTCTGCGATCCGCTGGACGGGCGGCTTTGACCCCTGCGCATCCTCGACAAGCTTAATGATCTGCGCAAGGACGGTCTCTTTTCCTATCTTTGTCGCTTTGACCGAGAGGATGCCATTCGTGCTGATCGTGCCGCCGACCACCCGGCTTCCTTTCGCCTTTAAGGGCGGGATCGGTTCGCCGGTGATCATCGACTCGTCCACGTAACTCTCTCCGGCCACGACCTCACCGTCCACCGGGATCCTGCTGCCGGGTTTAGCGATTACGATGTCGCCGACCACAAGATCCTCGATGGCAACCTCTGTTTCTTTTCCGTCACGGATGAGCGTCGCAGTCTTCGCCTGGAGCCCGGCCAGTTTTTTTATCGCATCAGAGGTCCGGCCCTTTGCCCGGGCTTCGAGATACCTCCCGAGCATTAAAAACGCGGCGAGCATGATCGCCGTGTCGTAGAACATGTAATCGGCGTTGAGCACGATTGAGAACGTTCCCATCACGCTTGCAACATACGCGACACCCGTACCCATCGCGTACATGACGTCCATAGAGAGAGTCTTGTTCCGAAGCGCTGTCCATGCGGCTCTGAAGATGGGATACGCAACGTAGAAGAAGACCGGCGTCGAGACGATGAGCATGCCGTAGGCGAGCGCCTGCATGGGGATGCCAAGCGGCACCCACATGAGGAGCATCAGGGGGATGCTGACCGCAAAGCCGATGGAGAACCGCATCAGCTTGTCGTGGAGGTCGGCGTTCCGCGCTGCTGTTTCCGCTTCGTCGCTTACTTGCCCGGCAATGCCAAGGTACTGGTACCCGTCATCCTCGATTGCCTTTTTCATGTCCTCGATGGATGAGAGGGAGGGATTGTAGGTGACATATGCCTGCTCGTTTCCCAGGTTGACGTTTGCGGCAATGACCCCCGGCAGGGCCCGGAGCCCTGCTTCGATGGTCTGGACGCAGGTGGCACACATCATGCCACCGACCTTGAGCACGACCTCCCGGTTGATCACTTCGTAACCTGCATCACGCACCGCTTTTTCGAGAGCCGCAATCGATACTTTCGAAGGATCGAACTCCACGTGGGCGGTGTCGGTCCCGAAGTTCACCTGAGCCTTTGTCACATTCCTGACGTTTGCAAGTGCTTCTTCCACGGTGACAGCGCAGGTCGCGCAGTGCATACCTGTAATTTTGAGTTCCGCTTTTTTCTTCTCCGGTTCCGGCACGGATCCGGCCTCCTTAAAAGACAGGGTTCCTTTGTGCTGCATCTCTCTTTTTTTATGGTTATAACGGTTCTTACAGGCGACACCGTGTACGAGTGGAACGTTTATTGCTCATGACGCCCCCATGCAGGACTAAGATGCGGTGCAGGGGATTTCTATGAAAGTGACTATCGACAGGATGCAGTGCGTGAGCTGCGGTTCATGCTGGGATACGTGCCCGGCGCTCTTTGTGCAGAATGAAAAGGACTCGTTTTCACAGATTGTCGAGGAATATCAGGAGAATGGAGATATCGCGGCCAGTATTGCGCTTCCCGATATCATCGACTGCGCACGCGACGCCGCCGATCTCTGCCCGTCGGCGATTATCACCATTGTGGAGTGACCGGCATCCCGCCGGCAAAAAAAACCGGCCGGGCTCACTCGCGGATCATCGTGAGGATCATCCGGAACCGCTCGTGCGCGAAGACCGCATGTGGCTTGTTCGCCGGCAGGATGATCATCTCGCCGACCCCGACCGTGAAGGGCTTTTTGTCGATCTGCACCTCCGCACTGCCATCGGTTACCATGAGCATCGCATCGTAGGGTGCGGTATGTTCGGAGAGGCCTTCTCCCGTGTCAAAGGAGAAGACCGTGATGGTGCCGGCTTTTTTAAAAACGATCATCCGGCTCGCAACGGTGCCGGGCTGGTACGCGATAAGGTCGTTTACGCTGAGCACTTTTTCTTTTATATCTTCACGTCCGGTATCGGTCATGGCAGGTTCCTGCAAGAGTATTTGTATGCATCCTGATATCTGTGCCCGTTCTGCATAATGCCTTCCCGCCAAAAGAATGGCAAGAGGTGATGTAAACGCAAGCCCGGGCCACCCTTCGGGAGCGGCGGTACCATCGTTATCCGGGATCGGGGAACCTCTCCGGAAGACATGCAGAACCCCGGCACTAGAGGAGTACCCCCTCAGACAACGCAGGAGTTAGTTCTCCCGACCCTCCTGATCCGGAGAGGTCTCCTCATCCTCATGCTGGTT
>JBEKTA010000157.1:0-3235 GCA_049516515.1 Methanoregula sp.
CCGGGATCCCGTGGCGCTCAAAGCAACGCTGGGGTACCTCCCCGAGGAGTCCCGGCTCTACGAGACGATGACTGCGGAGGACTACCTCGCATTCTTTGGTGAGATCTACGGGATCCCACACGAGGAGATCCTCGTACGGACCCGACGGCTCTTTGCCGCCCTGTCGCTTGAGACAGACGGCAAGAAACTCGGCGAGTTTAGTAAGGGCATGAAGCGCAAGACCGCGATCGCCCGGTCGCTCATCCATGACCCGAAATTTCTTGTCTACGATGAGGCGACAAGCGGCCTTGACCCGATGACCTCGCGGTTCATCGCAGACTACTTAAAAAAACTTAAAAACGAGGGCCGGACAATTGTACTCTCGGCTCATAACCTGTTCCAGGTCGAGGCGATCTGCGACCGGGTGATGATCCTCCGGCGCGGTCGGGTCGTCGCATCCGGCACCATGAAAGAACTCCGCGAGCAGTTTGGCTCGATTACGTACACGATCTGGTTTTCCGCCGCTGACCCGGCCCGTATCGACCGTCGCGAGGTGCCGTACCGGGAAGAGGATGGGTACCTTGCCTGCGACACCGGGGATATGGCGGCTTTAAACGCGTGCTCTGCCGCCATAACAGAAGCGGGCGGCCGGGTGGAGCGTATCGAATCCCGGTACCCCTCATTAGAAGAGATGCTTGTTGCGATCGGGAAATAGGTGGTGCCCCAAAGTGCCGGGCCTGCCGTTGCCCGTGTGCTCTGAAACTTCGCGCCCGGGAAACGTTATGCGATCCGTACCGCTGCGCCGCTGTTACGTGCAGAGGTGATCTGCGTGGACCCACCACCGATCTCCTGCATGTAAGACTGAGCTGCCCGCTCGATATCCTGTATTCCCGTATCGCTGATGGCATACAGGGTCGGGCCAAACGAACTCATGCCGGCCCCGGCGGCCCCGGCGGCACGCATCGCGTCAAGCAGACCGGGCACCACCCGAGGCTGGAAAGAGAGTTCCACCTTCTTGAAACCGAGTTCCTGAATGGCATTGACCGATGTGCCGAACTGGTCAAGGTCCTGTTCCGCGATCCCGGGGAGCATCCGCATCAGGACCTCGTGGCAGAGCATCCTGACCTCGTCAAGCGGGACTGGGCAGCAGTTCCGGAAGATCTCGGTCTCCCTCGTTCCGCTCGCCCCTTCAGGGAGTGACGGGGTCGCAAGCAGGATGCGCCAGTCTCCGGGGAAATCGTGATGCATGAGCACCGGCGGCGGCTGTACGCCTTTTGACGCGGAGGAGGGTGCGAAGCCGGTCTTTTCACAGCCCGGCCCGAACCGGTGCCCGCCGTCAACGATGAAACCCCCGTGCTCGAACGCGGCTGTGCCAATACCGGAGGTCCCGCCGCGTCCGACCATCCGGGCGAGTTCTCCGGTGGTCATGGTCTTCCCGTACAGTTCGCAGCAGGCCCGGGCCGTGGCAAGCGCGAGCTGGGAACCGCCCCCGAGGCCGGTGTGGGCCGGGAAGTGTTCCCTTACGGTGATCGAGACGCTGCTTCCCGCATGGATCTTGGCGAGCACGCTTTCTGCACAGTCCCGGATCCGCTGTGCGGTCATGGGGTCGCAGCCGCGGACTTCAAGCGACGGGCTGGCCTGTGCCTCGATGAGGATCGCGGGGTCGTCAAGAGTGATCCCGATCCCCCCGTCAACTCTTCCCAAGCTGCCGTTCATGTCGATGAGGGTGAGGTGAAGGCGCGACGGCGTCCGGACAATCACCCGGCGCTCGTCAAGGAATTTGTTGTACGGGAACTGCTCTTCAATAAAAATAAGTGGTTTTCCGCTGTGGATAATCTGGTACTGGCGCATCAGCAGCGGCTCGTTTTTACAGACCGGAAAGATCCCACACACGTCATCTTTTGCGGGGGTGACCCGGGCAGTGAGGATCTCCCTCCGTGCCTCGATATGATGGCTTTCTATGATCCTGCCGATGGGGATATCGGCTTTCATGAGGTCATCCCGGAACTCGGGGGCGAGCCGGGCGACGGGCGTCTGCGATTTCGCGTAGACCAGCACCTCCCCGGTTGTGGCGTCAAAAAGTTCCACGATCCGGTGGTTCACCGCGTCGCCCGGCGCGATGTTGAGGCGTTCTGCGGCACGAGGATCGGCTTTTATGATTGTCTGTTCCCGGGTCCGGACCGATACCGGGTGGCCGGTGACCGACTCCAGCAGCTGCGTGACCGACCCGTCCGTCCCTAAAAGGATTTTCTGTACGGGTGAGAGCCTGCCCACATGCTCTTCTATCTCTTTGAGGCGGTGTGCGATATCCATCCACACAACCTCCATGCCGGAAATATTAAGGTTGTTGATCCGGAGGAGCCATCATAGCAAAAACAGCGTTATTATTTACGGGACAACCGACGGGCACCCGTCCTGTCCTGCGGGGGTGTGAGCGGGTGCGGTACCTGTTCACCGATCGCGTCGATGGCATCGGTAGCGAGCCGGCCCTTTTTCCCGATCACGTCCCCGGCCCTGAGTACGGTGACCTTTGAGGTGAGGACAAAACTCTCGCTGAAGAGATCGAGGCCGCCTTCTGCAAAATCGTCAAGCCCGATAGGGATGCATGACGCGTCGGTCGGCGGCCTGCTGCTGACCGGGCAGACGCAGACGTCCCCGTTCTCCCATGCGGCAACGACGACGGCAGGTCGGGTCTTCGCACCGTGCCGCTCTTCAAAAGGAACCGGGGCAAGGATCACGTCGCCCCGCACAAAGCGTCCCATGTCCCGGGTATTTCGACACCTGAAAGCATAAGGCAATTGATTTCCCCCTCTCTGGGCTCCTGCCAGCCAACACAACAACGCACAAGGCCACGGGGATTCGGGGGACGCGGCCATACGGCCATGAGAAACCATTTACATCCGGGCGGCGGATGTTCGGATCATATCACGGTGGTGACAGGATGCAGTTTGCAGAATGCGTAATGCAGCGGTATGCAACAAAGAAGTTTGACGGCAGGACAATTCCCGAGGCAAAGGTGAACGAGCTAATGGAGCTGGTGCGGTATGCCCCTTCGGCCCTGAATCTCCAGCCCTGGAAGATCAAGCTGGTCACTGACCAGGCTGTAAAAGAGCAGCTGAAGCCGGCAACGTGGGGCCAGGAGCAGATCACGTCCTGCTCGCACCTGCTGGTCTTCTGCGCGGACCCGGACTTTGAAGGCCTGATCAAAAAACTCGGGCAGCTGATGAAAACGTCCGGCGCACCGGAAGAGACGCGG
>JBEKTA010000158.1:0-3215 GCA_049516515.1 Methanoregula sp.
CGCTTGCACCTTGCCTGCGTTCTCTTTTTGGACTACGATCTCCTGCTGCTCGATGAGCCGTTCTCGTCGCTCGACTGCCCGGGAAAAGAGCAGGTATGCCGGCAGATCAGTAAACGATCCGGTGGCATCACCGTGATTTTCACCCATGAGCAGAGTATCTTCCCGCGTATCGATCATATCTGGGAAATTACCGGGGGAGAACTGGTCGACTGCGGCGATATGCCCGGGGCAGTTGTGCGCTGGCAGCATGTACCGCCTCTGGTAAAAAAACTCATATGCGCCGGGAGAATCCCCCGGGCACTTACGCCGGATGGCATCAGGGAGGCAGCATGCAGGACCCGCGGATAAGACTCCTCTGTGCGTTCATGCTCTCGCTTGCGGCATTCGCAAGTGTCACCGGTGCTCTAGCGGTTGTCATCTGGTGGCTGGTATTTACACCCCGGTGGCACAGCATCCGGCACCGCCATGTTATCCTTGCAACGCTTGTTTTGTTTGGTATCGTCGCGGGGGTCATGACCCTCACAGGGAGCGACGGGCTCTCGTATCTCGTACGGATGATCGCGATACTGCTGGTCGGTACCTGGGTGTACGCCGAATCTGCTGCCGGTGATTTCCTTTCAGTGGGTACTTGGTGCCTGGGTACGAGGATCGGGTTTGAGGCAGGAATGATCGCCGGGATGGCGATGCAGATGGCTGCCGGGCTCTCGGATGATTTTTGCCGGATCCGTATGGCGACACAGCAGAAGGGGCAGCCATGGGGTATCCGCAGTATCGTGCCTGCGGGGCGTGTCCTGATCCACGATGCGCTCCGGCGTGCAGATGAGACTGCGGAAGTACTTGCCATACGCGGGTACCGGAACGGGGGAACGATCTGCCCGCACTTCCCTACAACGGTCCGTGATGTAGTGGCCGGTATCTGTGCGGCTGTGGCCCTCCTTCTCGTGTATATCCCAGTTAAGTGAATTTTTTATACATTACCGATGAAGTATTGAGAGGCTAATTGTAATACCGGAGGCCCTGAGGTTTCTCATGTGTGCTGCCGTTTCTGGAAAAGTCCTTATCACCGATACAACACTTCGTGATGCCCACCAGTCTCTCATAGCCACCCGGCTCCGCACCGAGGACATGATCCCGCTCGCACGCGAGATTGATGCGTGCGGTTTTTTTTCGGCCGAAGCATGGGGCGGGGCGACGTTTGATACCTGCATACGATTCCTGAATGATGATCCGTGGGATCGGCTCCGCACCCTCAAGGCAGAACTGAAACACACGCCGATCCAGATGCTGCTCCGCGGCCAGAACCTTGTCGGGTACCGCCACTATTCGGACGATGTGGTCGATCGGTTCGTTGCGGCATCCTGCAAGAATGGTGTGGATATCTTCCGGGTCTTTGACGCGCTCAACGATATCCGGAATATGAAGCGCTCGATGGATCAGGTAAAAAAGGCCGGGGCCCATCTCCAGGGCACGATCTCCTATACGACGAGCCCGGTCCACAGCACCAGAATGTTTATCGAGATGGCAAAGGAACTTGCCGCGCTCGACTGCGATTCCATCTGTATCAAGGACATGGCAGGGCTCATCATGCCCGAGGCAGCGCGTGAGCTCATCAGCGGGATAAAAAAAGCCGTTGATATCAAAGTCTGCCTTCACAGTCACTCCACGAGCGGGATCGCTCCCATGAGTTACCAGGCGGCCATCGAAGCCGGGGTGGATATTCTCGATACGGCCATGTCGCCGTTCTCGATGGGAACCTCGCAGCCCCCGACAGAGAGTGTCGTGGCCTCGCTTATCGGGACCCCCCGGGATACCGGTATCGATCTCCTGAAACTCCGGACGGTCAGGAACACCTGCATGCAGATCCGCGAGAAGTATGCGGGGCTCTTGAACCCGATCTCCGAACGGGTGGACAGCAACGTCCTCATCTACCAGCTGCCCGGTGGCATGATCTCAAACCTTGTCTCGCAGCTGATGGAGCAGGACGCGCTCAACCGGCTTGACGACGTGTTTGCCGAGATCCCGCGCGTAAGAAAGGATCTTGGCTACCCCCCGCTCGTGACGCCAACGAGCCAGATCGTGGGGACGCAGGCCGTCTTAAACGTGCTTGTCAACGGGCAGCGGTATGCGAACGTGACAAAGGAGGTCAAGGACTACGTGCGGGGCCTGTACGGCCGTTCGCCGGCGCCGGTCAGCGAAGAGATCAGAAAACTGATCATAGGCGACGAGAAACCGATCGAGTGTCGCCCGGCCGATATGCTCGAACCCTCCTATGAGCGGATGAAGGCAGAAGCGGAAAAAGCCGGCCTTGTCAAAAAAGAGGAGGATGTCCTTACCTACATCATGTACCCGGCGATCGCCCCCTCGTTTTTGAAAGGCGAGCGGCAGCTTGAGGCGCTGCCTAAAAAGCAGGCGGCTGGAGCGCAGGCGGCAGCTTCCGGGGGTGTCCCGGACCGGATGGAGGTTGAAGTTGATGGCGAGGTCTTCTCCGTCCGTATCGTCTCTGTCGGCGGGAACCAGGTACAGGTCACAAATGTCGCACCCCAGAAAGCACCGCGCGGGGAGATTGCGGGTGGGATCCGGAGCAATATGCAGGGCATGGTGCTTCAGGTTATGGTCAACCGGGGTGCGACGGTCAAAAAAGGCGATACCCTCATTGTTCTTGAGGCCATGAAGATGGAGAACCCCATTCACAGCCCGGTGGACGGCAAGGTCACCGAGATTTTTGTCGATACCGGCGATGTCGTCCAGACTGGCGATGTCCTGCTGGTGGTGCAATGAAATTTTTTGAGAAGATCCTGATCGCAAACCGGGGCGAGATTGCAATCCGGGTCATGCGTGCGTGCCGGGAACTTGATATCGACACGGTTGCGATCTATTCATCTGTTGATAAGAACTCCCTCCACGTAAAATATGCAGATGAGGCGTTCCAGGTCGGGGAGGCTCACCCCTCCAAGAGCTACCTCAACATGGACCGTATCGTCGACATCGCAAAAAAGAGCGGTGCCGAGGCGATCCACCCGGGATACGGTTTTCTCGCGGAGAACTACCGGTTCGCGAAGCTCTGTGCAGATGAGGGTGTGACCTTCATCGGGCCGAAATCCGGGACCATCCAGGCCATGGGCTCCAAGATCAAAAGCAAGCAGATGATGAAGACCGCCGGCGTGCCGGTGCTTCCGGGAACCGATGACGGGATCCACGACATCGACATGGCAAAA
>JBEKTA010000159.1:0-3158 GCA_049516515.1 Methanoregula sp.
CAGCTGGGTTTTTGCATCTCCGCTGAAATAGCGCGGCTGTACCAGCTCCGTGCAAAGAGCGCGATGCGCCCTTTTGGTGGCATCCTTATCCAGAACCGCCACATAAACGGCCGCACCCGTTCGTTATCCGTGGGCTGTTCGATTGTGTGAAGGGTAAACCCGCGTGGATCGAGAGCCCTGATCACCATTTTTGTCGAACGGGTAATCCCTGCCGCGTCCCAGCCTTCCACAACGATGATGACCGGGATCTTTTTTTCGCGGAAGGTCCGCTGGAGCACCCCGAGGCGCTCCTGGAGCGGGGCAATCTTTTTGTTGAATGTTTCCACCCCGGTAATTTTTTTCGGGCTGATGACGTTTTTCAGCATTTTCTCGTTGCCTCTCTCCCCTTTTACGCACCTGTTTTTGCTGAACTGAAATGGGAGACTGCGGTTAATAATCTTATCCGGGAAAGGTGTTTGTTTATCAGGCCACGACCCGGTTCATTGTGTGACAAAAAAGGTGGACGCTGACGTGGAAAGGGCAGTGTCCGGCTGCCCGGGAAAATGTGCCGGCGCCTTATGGTTTAACTGCAAGCCCGTTCTCTCGTGCCACCGCCATAAACGCATCGGCCAGGTACCGGGCCTGCTTTCCGGTCATCCCGTAGGTATTGAACTTCCAGACCCGGGTCGCGCCCGGGATGATCCCGAAGATCCCCTTTTCGTTTAACGCTGAGGAGAAGTAGAATCCCTTCTTCTTGTGCGTCTCTGCAACCTTGTCAAACGAGCCGGTTGTATCAACCCTCGTTAACGTGTGCTTCCGCGGGTACTCTGATAGGATCTTTGTGCCTTCGATCGAGAGCAGCGCTTCCATGACGACCCGGTTGTTTCCGAGTTCCTTATCAAAGTGCTTCACCCGCTCTTTTACGTGGGGAAACGAGGCCATCATGCCGACAAGTGTTGCGCCCATGAGCGTGCAGCCCATCAGCTCCGGTTCCTTGACACCGAACCGGCGCTTTGTCACGTCACCTTCGATTGCAGTCGTGCGGAAGACCTCTTTTGCCCGCTCGGCTGTTGCGGCGAGAACCCCAGAGGGTGCGGGTGCCGCCATGCTCTTATGGCCGGAGCCAACCACAAAGTCCGCACCCAGCGCTTTCCCATCAACCGGCATCGTGCCCACTGTGTATGCGCCATTGCAGAGCACCGGGACATCCTCCTGGTGCGCCACCTTTGCGATGGCGGCGACATCGTGCAGGTTCCCGAACTGGTAATCCACGTGATCGATGAAGGCAAGGACCGGGACTTTCCCGAACTTCTGTTTTACTTCCGCGATCTTTGCCGCTGCGGCATCGGGCGTAACGATATGCCCGGCATCGGCCGGGATCTCGCAGGCGACCCCCCCGGCCTCCTCGACCGCGAGAAATTCCGTGTAATGCGAGAGCGAGGTTAAGAGCACCGGGTCGCCTTTCTGCACGTACGTATGGGCGACTGCCTGGAACCCCCGCCGGGCGCCGGGCATCATCCGGGCCGTATCCATGTTGAGCCACGTCGCGACATCCTTGTGGAACTCCGCGATCGGCGGTTTTGAAATGCAGTCGAGCCGGTTTGGTTTTCTGCAGTTGTCGCAGACCGAGTACCCGTCGCCATATGCGATGATCGCTTTTATCGCGTCGCCCGTGAGCCGGCCCCCGGCCTGGATCGGGTCGACATTGATGAAGATCTCGTTGACCTGCCGGGCCTCGATCCCCGCCCCGCACTTCATTTAGAGCATCTCCTGTTTGAGCGAACCGACCTGCCGTTCGAGGTTTTCGAGCAGGCGTGTGGCCTCTGCTTTCTGCTTTTCGTCCAGTTCGTGCGTCGGCGCGGTCTCGCGCAGGATCATGCGGAGATCGGTGAGGAGATAGGTCGCGGAAAAGATCAGGTCAACTGCCCGTTTTGACATAAGATTCACCTGAATGTATGGTGGGGTGCGTAAAAAGAATAAATATCCGCTCTTCTTTTGGAGGCTAAAAACCAAAAATTCCCTCATTCTTATATAACGTAAAAGCGCGTAAAATACACACTGGACAAAAAAGAAAAAAATAAAAACCCGGGAGGGTTAGGATGGACTTTAAAAACAAAGTACTCATTATTGGTTATGGTGCCGTGTCCAAGTGCACGCTCCCCATCCTGCTTCGGCATGTCAATATACCTCTTGAGAATATCACAATCGTCGATTTTAAAGATAAATCCCAGGATCTCAAAGCGTATACGACCCGGGGTCTCCGGTTTTTGAAACGGAAGATCACCCCCGAAAATATCACTACTATCCTGTCCGAGAACCTTGCTGACGGAGGACTCCTGGTCGATCTTGCCTGGAATATTGACTGCGGCGAGATCATCCAGTGGTGCCACGACCATAACGTGCTGTACGTGAACACGTCGGTCGAAGCGTGGGACCCGCTCGGTGAGCGGTATACCGCAAGCCCGTACGAGAAATCCCTGTATTACCGGCAGATGAAACTGCGCGAACTGACCCGTGACTGGAAGGATTCCACCACCTGCGTGGTCGACCACGGGGCAAACCCGGGCCTTATCTCTCACATGACAAAACAGGGTCTTGTGGATATCGCCCAGAAGATGATCGAAGACGGGATTGCGCAGGACCCGGCCCGGTTCAAACGCCTTATCGCGGAGCAGAAGTTCAACGAACTCGCGATGGAGGTCGGGATCAAGGTCATCCACTGCTCCGAGCGCGACACCCAGATCTCCCGGTCGCCAAAGAAGGTGGACGAGTTTGTCGGGACGTGGTGTATCGAGGGTCTGCTCGAAGAGGGCACTGCTCCTGCCGAGATCGGCTGGGGCACCCACGAGAAGGAACTGCCCGATCATGCCCACGTGCCCCCGGCAGGCCCCAAGAACGCGATAATGCTCCCCCACATGGGAATCAATACGTGGGTACGGTCATGGGTGCCCAGACAGGAGATCGTCGGGATGGTGATCCGGCACGGTGAAGCGTTCGGGATCTCCGACCGGTGGACGGTCTGGAAGGATGGGAAGGCAGTCTACCGGCCGACCGTGAACTACGCGTACATGCCCTGCGACGCGACGATCGCATCGCTCCACGAGCTGCGGGGCCGGAATTACGAGCTCCAGCCGAAACTCCGGATCATGAACGACCGTGAGATCTCGAGCGGTTCCGAT
>JBEKTA010000160.1:0-3150 GCA_049516515.1 Methanoregula sp.
CCTCAGGGCCGGAAGCGTGTGCGTGCTTTTGACAGCAGACCTCGGAACAATCCGAAAAAGGCTCGCCAGAAGCCCCCGCCCGCCGCTCACCAGCCTGTCCCCTGATGAAGAGATTGCCAAGGTAATGTCCCTCCGGCGCCGGCAGTACTCCGCGTCAGCAGACTTCTGCGTGGACACGACCACGACATCGACACAAGAAGCGGCAGGCCGGATCCTCTCCCTTCTCGAACAGGGCACCGTGTCCCCGCAGGTGCAGGAGGCAGCGTTCCGGTGGTTTGCCGCCGATGCTCTGGAAGCGCCCGAACTTCACAGGCTTGAATGCCTGCTGACCGATCCCGATCGCGATGTGCAGACACGGTTCCTCGGCATCGCCGGCCACCCCTGTTCCCACAGCAAAAGCCCCCTGCTTTTCAACCGGCTCTTCGAGCGGTACAACCTGAACTGCCATTACACGTGGTTTGAGAACCCGTCAATCGCGACGATCCTGCAGGTGGCCCGGGACATCGATGCAAAAGGGCTCTCGGTGACCATCCCCTTCAAACGGGACGTGATGGCATACCTCGACGAGATCGATGATGATGCGGCGCAGCAGATAGGCGCCGTCAACACGGTTGTCTTCACCTGTGGGTCAGCGCAGGGCTACAACACGGACTGGCTGGGCATACAAAAACCCCTTGCCGGCTACAAAGGCACCCGTGCGGTGCTGCTCGGGGCCGGAGGTGTCGCCGCGGCGGCTGCCTATGCGCTCACGGACCTGGACATGGAGGTCACGATCCTGAACCGGACGACAGAGAAAGCACGGACGCTCGCGGAACAGTTCGGCTGCCGGTGGCGTGCGTGGAACGGCTTTGACGGGGCAAACCCGGATCTGGTCGTGAACGCGACCTCGCTTGGCATGCAGCCGGATACGAGAAGCCCGCTGCGGGACGATCAGCTAAAAAAGGAGATGACCGTATTTGATCTTGTGTACACACCTCCGGTAACCCCTCTCGTTGCGGCGGCGCGAAAAGCCGGGTGCGCAACCATCACTGGTACCGAGGTCTTTATCCACCAGGCACGGGAGCAGTTCCGGCTCTTCTTTGGGATCGATGTGCCTGATACAGTCATCAGGGAGATACTGGCATGAACACCTTTGGCAAAAATTTTGCAGTCACGACGTTTGGCGAGAGCCATGGACCGGCCGTGGGCGCCGTTATCGACGGCTGCCCGGCCCGTCTCGGATTATCACCGGCCGACATCCAGCCGCTGCTCGACCGGCGCCGGCCGGGTGCATCCCCGCTCACGTCGGCCCGGAGCGAGAGCGACACGATCGAGATCCTCTCGGGAGTGTTCGAGGGAATAACAACCGGTGCGCCCGTCGCGCTCCTGGTGAGAAACCGGGACGTGCATTCCGGGGACTACGAGGCGCTCCGGGAGAAGTTCCGGCCCGGCCACGCGGATTTCACGTACCAGGAAAAATATGGAATCCGTGACCACCGGGGCGGCGGACGGAGTTCGGGCAGGGAGACGGTCGGCCGGGTCGCTGCCGGTGCCGTCGCACTGAAGTTCCTTGCGACAAAAGGGATCGCAGTTACCGGCCGGATCGTTTCCGTGCACGGCAAAACCACCCCGCAGGAGATCGAAGCGGAGATCCTCGCGGCAAAGGCGGCCGGGAACTCGGTAGGCGGGATCGCGGAGATTGTGGCAACCGGCTGCCCGGCCGGCCTCGGAGACCCGGTCTTCGGGAAACTTGATGCAGCGATCGCAGGCGCCATGATGGGAATCGGCGCGGTCAAGGGTGTCGAGATCGGCGACGGGTTTCTCGTGGCCGGAAGGTTCGGGAGCGAGAACAACGACCAGATGACTGCGACCGGGTTCTTAAGCAACCATGCGGGCGGCATCCTCGGCGGGATCTCCTCCGGGCAGGAGATCGTTGTCCGCATCGCGGTAAAACCCACGCCGTCGATTGCAAAAGTCCAGCAGACCCGGGATATCCACGGGAACGTCGTGGCAATCACTGTGGGCGGCCGGCACGACCCCTGCATCGTGCCCCGGATTCTCCCGGTGGCAGAAGCGATGCTCGCGCTCGTGCTCGCCGACGCGGTGCTGGAACAGGAAAAATACCGGTAACTTTTTTTGCCGCCCGGCTGATCCCCGGCAATCAGGCCAGCAGTTTCTGCAGGGTCACAAACTCTTCGACCGAGTACTGCCCGGCTGCGGTCGGCACACCGGTATGGCAGTACACAAATGCCGAGCCAAAGAGCGGGAGGATGGCCCGGGCGTACCGGAACGATGCTCCCATGACCCCGGTGCAGATCGGTTTCTTTGCCGCACGGGTAAACGCGATAAGGTCGATGAGGTCGTCTTCGTTCGTGGGAGTGACAATAATTTTCGGGATGTCGCCGTACGATCTCAGTTCCTGTTCGAGCACAAAGAGGACGTGCAACGGCATCATCTGCGCTGCATGGTGCGAGGCGATGATCGTTTTTCCCGCCTTTTTTACCGGGGCTGCCTGCCTCGCGAACTGCTGCTCGACATCGACGTAATCAACGAGCGGGATGACCGGGGCGATCTTTTTTGCCCACTCCTCCGGGCTCCCGAAGTACTGTCCTCCTTCCTGTGCGGAGCGAAACGTGGCGATGACGGGAAGCGGGCACACTTTTTTGCACTGCCGCACCAGTTCCACCGGATCGCCGTCCATCAGGTCGAAACGGAGCTCGATGATATGGGCGCCCTGTGCCTGTGCGGCGGCAGCCTGTGTAGGATCGGTGAGGGAAGCCACGATCTGCATGTACCTGAACGTTTGCCGCAAGGCCACAAAAAGATGTGCCCGGCCGGGGGATTTGTTTCCCGGATTCAGGGAGGGTACCGGTTTATCCCCTTCCGGGTTGAAACTGTCCGCTTGATATGGAACGTGCGGCAGTCATGAAAAATCTCCGGCTCACCGGTCGGGCGCTCGGGTGGTTTGTCCTCCTTGCACTGGTCCTGCCGCTCGCTGCTGCGTATCTCCTTCGCCTTTCCCCTGCCCCGGTTATCGCCCTGATCACGAGCGCGTTCCTGATCGAGTACGGGTCGATCCCGATCGGGATCGGTCTTGGCCTCCCGTCCCTGTATGTCCTCTGTGCCGCCACCGTTATCGAGGCCGGGATCTTTCTGGGGATCTACGGCATT
>JBEKTA010000161.1:0-3049 GCA_049516515.1 Methanoregula sp.
GGAAACTCGCGCAGGACGAGATCGAGTACCTGATGGCCCGGGGGCTCTCCGAGGACGAGGCGACTGCGACGATCATCCGGGGTTTCCTCGATGTCAAGATCGCCGGGCTTCCCGAGGCGCTCCAGAAGCAGATCGACGCCACGATCGATGTGGCTGAGAAAGCAGGGTTCTGAGTCAGAAAAAACCGCTATGACTTCCGCATATCCCCGATCGGACGAACGGCGCAGGATGGTGGAGCATCAGATCGAGGCCCGGGGTATCCGGGACAAGAGAGTCCTTGCCGCGATGCGGGACGTGCCCCGCCACCTTTTTGTCCCGTCGCCTTACGACCGGGATGCGTACGCGGATGCACCGCTGCCAATCGGGAACGGGCAGACAATCTCACAGCCGTATATCGTGGCGCTCATGACCACCCTGCTCCACCCGACACCCACAGGCACCGTGCTTGAGATCGGGGCTGGGAGTGGGTACCAGGCGGCCGTCCTTTCGGCGCTGGTGCGAAAGGTGATAACAGTCGAACGCATTGAAAAGGTTGCAGCGCTGGCACGTGCCAACCTTGCGGCAGTCAGTGCAGATAACGTGAAGATCATCATTGGAGACGGGACACTCGGGTATGCGGCAGGCGGCCCGTACAACGGGATCATTATAACGGCCGCGACGCCGGAGATCCCGGTGCCGCTCAAAGAGCAGTTAGCAGAGGGCGGACGTCTGGTTGCTCCTGTCGGCGACCGCATCCTCCAGGAACTGGTCGTGTTCGAACGACATGGCGACCGATTTCCCGAGGAGCGGCACGGCGGCGTCCGGTTTGTCCCGCTCATCGGGGAGCATGGCTGGGAGGAGATTTAACACCATGAAAATCATCGATATCACCCGACCGCTGTCAGATACAACCGTCGCATACCCCGGGGATACACCAGTGAGGTTTTCCCAGCGGGACGCAGGACTGTACCTGATCAGCGAAATACGCATGAGCAGTCATTCGGGCACCCATATCGACGCCCCGGTCCACTACTTAAAAACCGGGGACACGATCGACACCCTCCCACTCGATCACCTGATCGGCCCATGCCAGGTGATCGATGTGAGCCGGGCAGGAAGCGAGATTACGGCAGCAGCACTCCGGGGCAGGCTTGGGGCAGCAAAAAGGATTCTGTTGAAGACGGCATTTTCCCGCGAGACGCAGTTTAAGGAAGACTATCCCCACCTCACAAACGATGCCGCGGATCTGCTGAGCCAAAGTGGAGTCCTCGCTGTCGGGATCGACTCATTCTCAATCGAGGCGGTTGTCTGCGACGGCTCCGTCCACCGCACGCTGCTGGGCAGTGGGTGTATCATCATCGAGCTCCTTGATCTCTCCAATGTAAATGAAGGGGAGTACAAGATGGTAGGGCTTCCGCTCCGGCTTGCCGGACTCGACGGTGCTCCGGCCCGGGTAGTACTCATACAAAAAAAGGAGATACTATAATGGATATCATCACCGATTCGGTAAACCGGCTGGAAGAACACCTCCAGTGCAGCGGATGCGAGGAGACAGGAGTCAGGCTTGATGTAGATTCCGACAGGATCCTTTGCCAGTTTGAGAGAGGAGCCTGTATGGTCGCATCGTTCGGCGGGAGAAGCGCGGAATTTGTCACGGACGAGCCGATCCGGGCCATGACCAAGATCTCATTTATGTTCGGGATGCCGCTGGAGACCCCGAATGTCCGCAGCGCTGCGTGCGCCATCATCAATGTCGCTACCGGGTTTTTCTGCCTCTCCCGGGTGCTGCATGCCTGCCCGAAGGCGTGGCATGCCGCCTGCTTGGGCGAACTGACTGAAGAACTACGGGGCCGCCGGGTCTACGGTCTCGGGAAAATACCGGTGCTCGAACGGGCACTGGGATCGGCAACCACTACGAAAATTGAAGAAGCAGACGTCATCGTTGTCAACAATGAGGGGCTCATCGCACCGGGCACCGGGGATATCGTGGAGACATGGAGCGGGGGAAAACGCCTCCTCTTTGTGGGACCCTCGACTGCCGGGGTCAGTCGGCTCCAGCAGAAAGAGCACTGGTGCCCGTATGGGCAGCAGACGCCGGGCTCTGTTCCGGACCCCTCATTGCACTAAAACTCTTTTTATAAAAAACACCCACCATGATGCATGCTTTTTGGATCATCAGGCATCCGTCAGCGATTTGACCGGTCTCTGATAGAAACCGCACTTGCAGTCGGTGCGGTCATGGGGGAACGGTTCCCTGATTGTGTGGTGGGAATCGACACGCGGACTACAAGCCCGGTGCTTGCCCGGGCCATACTTGCCGGTATACAGGGAGTAGGGGGATATGCACGTTTCACCGGGATTGCCCCCACACCATCTGTCGCATATAGCGCCCGCACCGCAACTGCCGGGTGCATGATCACCGCTTCCCACAACCCCGAGGAATACAACGGGATCAAACTGTTCAACCCGGATGGTTCATCGTTCACGCAGTTCCAGCAGAAAGAGGTAGAGGAATCCTTGAAAGAACCGCACTGGGCAGACTGGCGCCACCAAGGCAAAGAATGTGTTTTCGATGCACTCACCCCCCATAAAAAAGCAATCTTGGATGCCATCTCCATCGATCCCGGCCTCTCGGTCGTTGTCGATTGCGGGAACGGAGCCGGTTCCATGCTGACACCCGGTCTTTTAACAGAAACAGGGGTAAAAACAGTCTGTCTCACCTGCAATCCTTCAGGGCAGTTTGCCCGCCCCTCGGAACCACTCAAAGAGTACCTGGGATACGTGGGGGATATGGTAGAAAAGACCGGGGCGGACTGTGCAGTTGTCCACGATGGGGATGCCGACCGCATGATGGCATTTGACAACAAGGGAAGGTATATTGAAGGGGATCACCTGCTCATGCTCTTTGCCGAACACCTTGACGCAAAAAAAGTGGTCACCACGAGCGATGCCTCCATGCTGATAGAGGAGATCGCAGAGGTTCGCCGCACACCGGTGGGGGACGCATTTGTGTCTGAAGAATTGCTTTCGTGGGGAGATTTCGGGGGTGAGCCAAGCGGTGCCTGGATCT
>JBEKTA010000162.1:0-3033 GCA_049516515.1 Methanoregula sp.
GTCGAATGCGATTATTACCCCTGCACCCTCCACGGGGGGGGCCCAGGAAACCACGGTGGCTGTGACCGCAACCCAACCGTTTCTTACCCTTGGGGATCACTACCTCCAGAAGTCCTACTCGTTTCACGATACAAATGACAATTATACCGAGCAGGTCAGGATCGCCAACCAGTCATGGGCTCTTGTGTACAAGGTAACACCCTTAAGCGACGATCCACAGACGGGCTGGTTCGAGATGACCATCACAAATGTTGACTCAAAGAAGAGCCAGACTTTTGGCTATGGCCGGACATATGCCTATGACACGTACCAGCAGTATCCGATGTACGGGCAAGGCTCCTTTGAGATCACCATGAAAGGGAACCTGACCAAGATCGATCTGGATATTGCAACGCGTCTCCCCTGAGGTGATAGTGGATGGTTGACATAATCGACGATGTTTTAGTTTTTACCTGCGGTATGGTCATCGTGATCGCGATTGTGACGACAGCATTTATGAAACTCCGCTCCGCGGAGCGCAGGATGCACGAGAGCAGCTACAAACTCAAGGTATATACAGATCTGTTGAATGCCGTGACAGAGATCAACCTCTCAGGTGGTGACAGCTACAAGATGGATATTGCAAAAAAGAATCTTGCCCTCACTCTCAACCGGCTCAACCTTATTGCAAGTTCCGGGGTGCTCAAAAGTGTCAGCGATCTTCTGGATTTCTTCAACGAGCACAAGGACAAGGACTTCGACACGCTCCGGCTCCATAATATCCTCAATACGATTGTCATTGAAGCACGCCGTGATCTCAACCCGACCCATGCCCGCCGGGTCGAGGAATCCCGGGTGCGGTACCGTTTCTTTGCCCCGGCGCGAAAATAAATCCCTTGTTTTTCCCCTTCTTACCGCATTATTTCGGCATAAACACTTTTACCTAGAGGCTCCGACATTGGTATCACAGGAGAGCAGGGTGGCACATATGAAAAAGGAATACGTGGTCGGGGTGACCGGAGCAAGCGGGATCTGCTATGCCCGGCGCCTGCTTGATGTGCTGTGTACGGATGCCCGTGTGCATCTTATCATATCGGATGTCGCGCAGGAGATTGCACACCACGAAGGTGTTGATCTTTCAGGCTTTGATGCAACGTACCACGATATCGGTGCGATCAGCGCTGAGATCGCGAGCGGCTCTCACCGTCACGATGGGATGGTCATTGTCCCGTGCAGCGCAAAGACCCTGTCTGCCATTGCATCCGGCTACGCGGACAACCTTATCACCCGGACTGCGGATGTCTGCTTAAAGGAGCGCCGGAAGTGCATCCTTGTCACCCGCGAGATGCCGCTCTCCCGGATTCATATCACTAACATGCTTGCGGTACACGATGCCGGGGCAACGATCATGCCTGCCTGCCCAGGGTTCTACCACCACCCGGAACAGATTTCCGATCTGGTGGACATGGTGGTCGGCCGGGTGCTCGATCACCTCGAAGTCGATCATACGCTTACCAAACGCTGGAGCGGTTACGATGCGTGAATTCATTGAAAAGATGCGAAAAGAGGGCCTTGTTGTCGATGTAAAAGAACCCTGCGCCCCGGATATGGCAGCGGCACAGCAGGCGGCAGCCACCGACAAGATCATTTTTTTCCACAATATCGGCGGTGCCCGGGCGGTTATGAACCTGACCGCAGACCGGCACGCTCTTTCGCTGGCACTTGGCATCGATGAGAAGCAGCTTGTAAAAAAACTCGCCGATGCGAACTTTGACGGTAAGATCGTCAACGACGGGAAACTTGCCATGAAAAAACCGGCACTCTCAAAGATCCCGGTCATGCATTTCTTCCCAAAAGACGCCGGGAAATATTTCACGGCCGGTGTTGTCTTCTCGAAATGGGACGGTGTAGAGAATGCGTCCATCCACCGCATGCTTGTCCTTGATGACACCAGAGTCGCGGCCCGGCTCGTAGAGGGCAGGCACACGTACGTGATGCACAAGAAGGCGCTTGCCTGCGGGGAACGCCTGCCGGTCGCGATGGTGCTCGGGGCGCACCCGGCCGTGACCTTTGCGAGCTGCACCCGGGTCCCGATGGGAAAAGAACTGGCCTACGCGGCAGAACTCCTCGGAGGGACGATCCATGTGAAGGAATGCAGCAACGGCGTGCTCGTCCCTGCCGATGCGGAGATCGTGCTTGAAGGCTTCATCGGGCCGGATGTTACGGACGAAGGCCCGTTTGTCGATATCACGGGTACCTACGACCCGGTCCGGCGCCAGCCGGTGATCGAGTTCACCGGCATGTACACAAAACCGGACTTCATCTACCACAGCATCCTTCCCGGCGGCGACGAGCACAAGGTCCTGATGGGATGCCCCTACGAGCCCAAGATCTACCGGGCGGTCGCGGGAGTTACCGAAGTCAAAAACGTTGTGCTCACCAAGGGCGGCTGCGGGTACCTCCACGCAGTCGTCCAGATCAAAAAGAGCACGCAGGGTGACGGGAAGAACGCGATCATGGCAGCCTTTGCCGCCCACACTTCGCTCAAGCACGTGGTTGTCGTGGACGACGACATCGATCCCACGGATCCGTACGACGTCGAATACGCGATCGCGACCCGGGTGAGCGGTGACAAGGACATCATGGTGATCACCGGTGTCCGCGGATCATCGCTTGACCCCTGCCAGAAGGAGGACGGCACGAACGTGAAGATCGGGGTCGATGCGACGATGGTCCTCGGCCACGAAGACGAGTTCCGGCGTGCTACATGGTGACCGGCATGCACCTCGACCCGGAAGATGAGCGGATCCTTGCCGGTGAAGAAGGCGAGACCCGTCAGAAACTGCTCGAACTCCTTGTCGCGCTCGGGAAGGTGTTCGGGGCAGAACGGCTTGTCCCGATCAAAAGCGCACAGGTAAGCGGGGCGTCCTACAAGACGATTGGAAAATACGGCCTGGAATGGCTGGCAAGTCTCGATGCAAAAGCGGTTGTTCCCGCGGTCTTAAACCCAATCGGCATGGCCCGGACCCGGTGGGAGGAGATGGGAATTTCCCC
>JBEKTA010000163.1:0-3033 GCA_049516515.1 Methanoregula sp.
CCGATCTCTATTCGGTGATGGTGAGGGAAGGTCACCAAGGGCACATGCGTTTCGGGATGTTTAACGAGATGCTTCTTGGCCAGATCGGCTTTGGGACCAGTTCGATCGCGCCCATCTGCGTTGACACTCCCGGGGGAATTTCCGGCCTCTCTCCCGCAGTCCCGATGTCCGGGAGCCGTGAGAGAAAACTCAAGAAAGGCGATCTTGTCGTCATCGATATCGGCTGCGGTGTTGAAGGCTACCACACCGACAAGACGCTGTCGTATATGTTCGGGAAAGCAATTCCCGATGAAGCGATCCGGGCCCACGAGCGGTGCGTTGAGATCCAGCATGAGGTCGCCTCGCTCTTAAAACCGGGTGCGATTCCTTCGGAGATCTATGCATCTGTTATGGCCGGGCTCGAACCGGAATTCCTGAAAAACTTCATGGGCTACGGGCAAAATACGGTGAAGTTCCTCGGCCACGGGATCGGCCTTGAGATCGATGAAAGCCCGGTCATCTCAAAAGGATTCGACGAGCCGCTCGAAGAGGGCATGGTCTTTGCCGTCGAGCCAAAGAAAGGGATCAGGGATGTCGGCCTTGTCGGGATCGAAAATACGTTTGCCGTGACACCGGCCGGCGGCCGGTCACTGACCGGAAAACACCCCGGACTCCTGCCGGTGTATTAAAAAAGGGTCCGGTATTTTCGTTGCATCGTATCGGGAGCGCCGAGCTGTCCTGCGGGAGCCCGGTCGTAAATCCATATCTATTTATCCCGTCTCACGCTACCGCTCACTTATGATCGGTATCTCGACCTACTGCCTCATCGAAGAACCGCTTTTTGAGGCGCTGGACCGGCTTTTTGGGCTCACCGATCGTATTGAGGTCATGGACGAAGGCCTTCATTTTGTGTCCAGCCCGGAGATCTTCGGGAGCTATTCCGGAGATTTTACTATCCATGCCCCGTTCCATGGCCTGAACATTGCCTGCGTCTTTGAGCCGATCCGCACAGCAAGTGTCGGGGTGATAACCGACTGTTTTGCGGTTGCCGCAGAGATCGGTGCCCCTGTTGTCCTCCATCCGGGCTATTTTGCCTGGGAAAATGAGCGGGAGCAGGCCAACCGGCAGTTCAAAAAATCCCTCCGGGAACTCACCGATGCCGCCCGCGAGCTCTCGGCTGAGTTCTCGTTTGAAAACATGGGGAGCATGAATTTTTTCAATCTGCGGACCCCGGACGATCTCGCGATCATGGGAGATTCGAAATTCACCCTCGATGTCGGGCATGCGAACCTCAATGGCTGCCTGCCGGATTTTCTTGCCGCACCGTTCAGCCACATGCACCTTCACGATAATAACGGAAAACAGGATTCCCACAGTACCGTGGGGGATGGGAACATCGATTTTCCGGCAGTGATGAAAGCGATGAGAAGAGAGCATGCAACTGCTGTAATCGAAGTAAAGAGTTTTGAAGGGGTTTTGACGAGTCTTGCGGTGCTCGAAGGGATGTGACGGCTCTCATTATTGCAGATACTGCTATTAATTATCCCGGAGAATGCTGACCTATATGGCGTTGAAGACCTGCCCCCGTTGTGGCGTACCTGTTGAATCCGGCCAGACTTCCTGCCCGAACTGCCGGACCATCCTGAAGAAAAAGAGTGCCCTGACCCCTTACCTTGTTATCGCCGGTCTTGCCGTCGTCGTTATCATCGTAGTTGCGGTCGTCATGACGAGCCCGGTATCGGGACCGGGGGCCACGATCGTACCGGTGATCACGGTCCCGCCGACAAGTTCCGGTGATTCCATCCCGTCACAGCCGACCTGCACCATCGGGATCACTGGCACCAGAGTTCCCCCTTCATCCATACGGCTTGAGTTCATGACCAGTACCTGCAGTGCGGGGGAGGTCACCGGGCTTAAGGTCTCGGTCAACGGGGCGCAGGCCGGGACGCTCGGGACCAGCCCGGGTACAAGCAAGACATTTGCCGGTACTTCAGGTACCAACAGCGTTGTCGTCACCGCACAGTATGCAAACGGCGCTGAGGCGGTCGTGTACCAGAACCCCGCACTGTGAGTACAGAAAAAGGACAGGAAAACTTTTTTTGGATTACACTTTTTTAATCCGTCTTTGTTCCCCACACGAGATACGCTGTATACCCGGAGGTGAACGTACTCTCTTTTGCCCGGTGTGCGAGATCCGTTTTAATTGCCGCAATCTCCCCGTCGCTGAGGATCCCGGCCTCTTTCATCCGGCCGAGCAGGGCCGGGATATCGAACACTTTTTCCGCGAGAGCACGATCAGTGAGCGTGAGTGTATTTTGCTCCGCGTGAATGCCAGAGAGCCCGGCGTCCCTGAAGATACCGCCAAGATCCTTTCCTATCCGGCCCGATGCGAAGCTGTCGCTCCAGAACCGGGTGAGCCGTGCCGACACATTCGTGTCGCTTGTCCCGATGGAGAGCGTGTCCCAATCGTTGTCGAATGCGACGAGCGTCCCGCCGGGCTCAAGCACCCGGGCCAGTTCCCGGATCACCTGCTCTGGATCCGGGATGTGCTGGAGCACCCGGTCGATCCGGCACGCGGAAAATGACCCGTCCTTGAACGGTACGTTGAGGAGATCGCCCCGGACAAGACTGCACTGATGCCGGTAAGCCATCGTCCGTTCCGCTGCAGTGGCAAGGAGCGAAGCACTCGCGTCGAGGCCGGCAATCCGGCTTGAGGGCGGCAGCAGCGGGGCAAGGGCACAGAGATCGTTTCCCGCACCGCAGCCGGCGTCGAGCACACGTTCCAGTCCTGTGCCGGCAATGATCTGGAAACTCTCCTCTTTTACCGCGTGGAAGAACGGGATGTCGGCGAGTAGGTCAAGGCACCGGGTGCAGGCCGTGGTATCGCCCGAGAGGTCAACGTCGCGGAAGCCGGTCGCGAGGTACTGCTGCGGGGATTTTTCCGGGGTGGGCATGGGATCAGGTACATTCCGGTTGGGTGGTAGAAGATGTAGGGCTTACTGTGGGGTTGGTTCTGTCTCATTTGCACTGAGGGGGGGTTGGATGGGGGAAAAG
>JBEKTA010000164.1:0-2905 GCA_049516515.1 Methanoregula sp.
CGTCGCAGATGGCTTTCCTGATCTGCTGGTTAAGGGGTGTGTAGTGCAGGTCTTGTGCATCGATGCGAAGTACTGCCATCGGTTTCACGCCCCCACGGTCTTTACGTCCAGCACGTTGAGCAGGCCTTCGTCTAACATGTAGCCTCTAAGCCGGTCGCGGTTGCCCCGCAGGCTCTCGATGCTGTTGATACCGGCCGCGCCCATCAGTTCCGAGATCTCGTCGGTCCATGCGTGGATGAGGTTTGCGACCTGCACCGCGTTTGTCTCCGGGTCAAGTCTCTTCGTGAGCTCAGGCCGCTGGGTTGCGATCCCCCAGGCGCAGGTGCCCCGGTTGCAGGTACCGCAGACCCGGCAGCCCATCGCAACGAGTGCCGAAGTCCCGATGTAGACTGCATCGGCGCCGAGGCAGATGATCTTCGCGATATCGGCGCTCTGCCGGATTCCGCCGCTTGCGATGATCGAGACTTCGTTCCTGATCCCCTGTTTGCGGAGTTTTTCATCGACACTTGCGACTGCCGCCTCGACCGGGATACCCACGTGGTCGCGGAAGACCCGCGGGGCAGCGCCTGTCCCGCCACGGAACCCGTCGATAACCACGGCATCGGCACCCGAACGAGCGATGCCGGCCGCGATCGCAGCCGAGTTGTGCACCGCTGCGATCTTCACAAAGACCGGTTTCTTCCACTCGGTCGCCTCCTTGAGGCTGTGCACGAGTTGCTTTAAGTCCTCGATACTGTAGATGTCGTGGTGTGGTGCCGGGCTGATTGCGTCGCTTCCTTCAGGGATCATCCGGGTGCAGGAAACATCTGCGCAGACTTTCTCGCCCGGCAAATGTCCGCCGATACCGGGCTTTGCTCCCTGCCCGATCTTGATCTCGATTGCCGCCCCGCGTTCGAGATAGTTGATGTCGACCCCGAACCGGCCCGAGGCAACCTGCACGATGATGTGGCTCTGGTACGGGTAGAGCGACTCGTGGAGCCCGCCTTCCCCGGTCCCCATGAACGTCCCCATTTTTGTGACTGCCTTTGCAAGGGCTGTCTGGGCATTGAGGCTGATCGCGCCGTAACTCATATGGCCGATCATGATCGGTGTCTCGATCTTCAGGTTTGGGGCGAGTTTGGTCAGGAGCTCCGTGTCGCCGTTCTTATGCTCTTTTACCGAAAGTGCCGCGGGCTTTTTCCCGATGTACGTCCGCAGCTCCATGGGTTCGCGGAGCGGGTCGATCGAGGGGTTCGTGACCTGGCAGGCGTCAAGGACAAGCCGGTCGAAGATCATCGGGTAGGGAAGGACGTTACCCATCCCGGCAACGATGATCTTTCCGGTCTTTGCCTGGTTAAAGACCGCCTCGCGGATCTCGCGTGTCCAGACCGGGTGGCTCCGGTAATCCGTGGGTTTCTCGTAGATGTCGATCGCGTCGCGGGGACAGAACGCAAGGCAGCGGTGGCAGGCAACGCAATTCCTGGAGTTGACAACGATTTTGTTGTCCTCTCTCCGGAATACGCCATACGAGCAGTTCTCGATACAGCGGCCGCAGTTCATGCAGCGCTCGGTGTCGAGTTCCACCTTGAACCGGAGCGGGATACTGCCGATGCTCATGCGACGACCCTCCCGATCACCGGCTCGCCGGCTTTTGGCATGCGGACATCCTCGATTGCCGGCTCGATGCGACGGATCGCTGCCTCTTCGCTTGAGATGTAGAGCCGGTCCTTGTGTTCACCGGTTACAAGCGGGCGCAGTTTGATCCGGTCGGTAAATCCCATGAGGCTGTCATGGGTTGCGACACAGATCGCAAACGGACCGTTCATGAGTGCAGGGCCGTACGTAAGCCGGAGCGCCCGGTTGAGTTCCTGCTCTTTTTCCGGCATCGCGTCGATCTCGTCCCAGAACGGCGGGGCAAGGGCACGCACTGCCAGTTTCTCGGAAAGGCCGTGTTTCCTGACCAGCAGGTCGATAAGGTATGCGACGACTTCCGTGTCGGTGTACATCGTGCACTCGTACCCGTAACTCTCGATGTAGCGCCGGTTCGTCCCGTACGAGGTGATCTCCCCGTTGTGGACAACGCTCCAGTCAAGGAGGTTAAAGGGATGCGCCCCGCCCCACCAGCCGGCCGTGTTCGTGGGGTACCGGTTGTGGGCGAGCCAGAGATATCCCCTGTAGTCCTGGATCCGGTACAGGTCCGCGACCTGCTCCGGCCATCCCGATGCCTTGAACACTCCCATATTCTTTCCCGAGGAGAAGATCAGGCTGCCCTTGTGTGCGATATTTACCCCCATGACAATATCGGTGACGATGTCATCGGCGGTCGTGCCGGGTGTCTGGGTATTACTGGTATCCGGTGTGAAAAAAAAACGCCAGGGTGTGTGGACTTTTTTTATCCCGGCCTCGAAGGTAGGGATCTCCTCGTCATGGACGATCGTTCCCTTTGACTCGAGTTCCTGCACAAGGGCTGGCTTGTTCTCTTTTACACTGTCAAAGAAAACATGGAGGGCGTATGCGTCCTTAAATTCCGGGTAAATGCCGTACGCTGCATACCCGGCGCCCTCGCCGTTTCCCCGCTCGTCCATCATTGCAAGCGATCTGCGTATACTGCTGCCGTCCATACACTGGCGGCGTTTGTCAATGACACCAATAATTCCGCACATTTTTTATCACAATCGGGAGGTCTGATTTGGGATTTGTTGTCAGGTCCCGGCCGGTTTTTGCCAGCGGGAAATTGAAACGTATAGTACTAAAGCGTTCTCCGAATTGAATGTAAGCATTCTCCTCACAAGAGTTAGTTCAGAAAATATAAATGTAATTGGTTGGAAACTTAATTCCATTATGTCAGCGGACGTATCCAAGTTGCTCAAGAAAATTGAGGCCGATAACGTAAAGTTTATCCGGCTCCAGTTTACCGATGTGCCCG
>JBEKTA010000165.1:0-2893 GCA_049516515.1 Methanoregula sp.
AACATACCTCGCCGACGGCTTCCATTTCTGAGGAATCGAGGTGTTGCAATGCGGAGAGAAGAGTGTTCTCGCCATTTTCCAGCCCGCCTAGACCGACGAGATGCTGCCCATAATTGCACAATTTGGTGCCGTCCCTCGGGTCGGCTTCCAGCGCTCGTTTGAAATACTCCTCCGAGCCTGCCATGTCCCCGCGCCTGCTCAGGAAAACCGCATAGTTCCCCAAGTGGGTGGCGTCCATCGGGTCGGCCCCGTCCTTGCCCTTGACAGAGAGGATACCGATCATGCTTGCGAGGAGACCGAGCGCACACATGACGATGGGGAAGAGGATACCGTTGACACCGAAGATCGGGAAGAGAGCAACACCGAGGATCATGGCACCGATGTTCTCGGCAGCAGTGGACTCGAAGAGATCAGCACCACGGCCGGCACAGTCCCCGACGTTGTCTCCGACAAGGTCTGCGATGGTGGCCGGGTTCCGGACATCGTCTTCGGGAATACCGGCTTCGACCTTGCCGACAAGATCTGCGCCGACGTCAGCGGCTTTCGTGTAGATACCGCCGCCGAGCTGGGCGAAGAGTGCCACGAACGATGCACCGAACCCGAACCCGATGATGACGAAGGGGGTGGTCTGCGGGTCTGCCCCGAGTGCGATGTACGTCAGGGAGACCCCGAGGAGTGACATCGCAGTGATGATCAGGCCGGAGACAGCTCCGCCACGGAACGAAAAGTCAAGTGCCTTCCCGTCGCTGTGCTGGGCTGCGGCTGCCGTGCGGATGTTTGTCCTGACGGCAATGGACATTGCGACGACACCGGCAACTGCACTGCACGTGGCACCGACGATATACGCAAATGCCGTGTACACGGCAAGCGATTGCTGTCCGGTGAAGTAATAGACGGCAAAGATCACGATGGCAAGCACGATGGCTATAATCGCGATAGTCGAGTACTGGCGCTTGATGAATGCTTCCGCACCCACCTTGATCGCATCGGAGACCTCGCGCATCTTGGGCGTCCCCTCATCCTGTGAGAGGAGATTACGCGCCAGGAGAGCGGCGAGGGCCAGTGCGATAACACATATCACAATGACAACGAGTAATGCTGTTTCAATCATTCCATGACCTCCCTGTGGTGCTATGGCTTTTCCGCGTACAGGGCCTGCTCTCTCTCATGACGTAAAACGCACGTTGACAGAACAGCCGGTTGTACCGTGATCCATACCACATCAGGTTTGACAACTAAATACGGGTAGTCCCCTGCCCGTTTTGATGCACCCACGAGAATAGCGCCATGACACCGGGAAACCCCGCCACGCCGGCCACCTATCCTCAGGACAGTACTAGTGCATTTTTGTTACATTAAACTTTTATCATCTCTCTCCGGGGTATCCCGGGGATCTGCCGGGTGCCGGCCCCGTTTTTTGTGAATCTGGACAGGCATGGGGCGTTTTTTTGGTATTTTTGCGGCCTTCACCCGCAGTTCTCATAAAAAACGGCCGGACCCGGGGAAAAATGCCGGAATAATCCTCCGGCGGGCCGGGATTTGCGTTCAATTCAATATGATTAATAATGAAAGATACGAATAGTTTCTCAGGGTGGATGTAAGCGTGCAATTATTACTCTTTCTCATCCTGTTTCCGCTGATCACGGCGTTCTTTATGCTCGCGGTTCGCCGGGATACCGAGCGGAACTGGATTGTAAAAATCTCCGCACTGCTGATCGGTGCAGTGACCGTCCTGCTTCTGGTAACCCAGTTTGACAAGGGGACCCTCTACTTCGGCTTTGACGCAGAACCTGTCAACCTGCTCATGTTTGTTCTCGAGATGGGGATCTCGCTTCTGATCCTCTGGTTCGCGGTGAGGTACCGCAACTACCTGGTCATCGCGCTTACCCTTGTCGAGACTGCGCTGATCCTCTGGTTCGAGACCGCTGCGACGCCCGCGGTGGCGGTGAAGTCTCCCCTCTTTATCGACCAGTTCTCGATCATCATGGCCCTCATCGTGGGGATCATCGGGAGCCTGATCTGCGTGTATTCCCTCGGGTACATGCGGCATTTCTACCTGAACCATAGCGGGATCCCCGACCGGACCAATACGTTTTTTCTGATCATTTTTGTCTTCATCTCCGCGATGTTCGGGCTGGTCTTTGCGAACAGCCTCATCTGGGTTTTCTTCTTCTGGGAGGTCACCACGCTCTGTTCGTTCCTCCTCATCGGGTTCACGAAGACCGAGGAGGCAACCAAGAACGCGTTTACTGCCCTGTGGATGAACCTGCTGGGCGGCATTGCCTTTGCCGCGGCGATCGTCTACCTTACCTACCAGCCGGCTGGCATGCTCGGCCTTGACCAGATCCTTGTCTCCGGAAAAGCGCTTGTCCTTATCCCGGCGGCGCTCATCGGATTTGCAGGTCTCACCAAGGCCGCCCAGATGCCGTTTTCCTCGTGGCTTGTCGGTGCGATGGTGGCTCCGACGCCGGTCTCTGCCCTGCTGCACTCCAGCACGATGGTAAAAGCCGGTGTCTACATCCTTGTCCGGTTCGCGCCGGTCTTCCAGGGGACCGTTGTCGGCTACACACTCGCCTTTGTCGGGGCGTTTACTTTCATTATCGCATCGGGAATCGCTATCTCCCAGACGAATGCAAAACGGGTGCTTGCCTACTCCACGATCGCAAACCTCGGGCTGGTCGTTGCCTGTGCGGGGATCGGGACAGCCGAGGCGATCTGGGCAGCGATCCTCCTGATCATCTTCCACGCGATCTCAAAGTCGCTCATGTTCCTCTCAGTGGGCACGGTCGAGCACCGGATCAAGAGCCGGGAGATCGAGGACATGAACGGCCTTATCGTCCGGATGCCCCGGATTGCCGCGATCATGGTGATCGGGATCGCCGGCATGTTCCTT
>JBEKTA010000166.1:0-2614 GCA_049516515.1 Methanoregula sp.
TAGAGCGGGACACCTGCGGCCGTGTGTTCAAGGATCGGCTGCATGCCCATCTCAAACCCGGCAACACCGGAAGCAACGGATAATCCAACGTAGCCGGCAATCGCGGCGGCAGCGATACGAAGGTTTGAGGTAATCGGAGAGTTCCCGCTGATCAGTTTATAGGCGTAGTATCCCACGAACGGGATGACGGTACCCATATTGAAACAGTTTGCCCCGAATGCGGTAACGCCACCGTCACCGAACAGGAGGCACTGGATGAGAAGCGCAACCGATGTGGTAACGACGGCTGCCCAGGGGCCAAGGATAATTGCGACAAGTGCGCTCCCTACCGCGTGACCGGAACTGCCGCCGGGAACCGGCACGTTGAACATCATGATGACAAAAGAGAATGCCGCTGCAAGTGCCAGGTACGGCACCTGCCGCGTTCTGAGTGATTTCTGCACCCAGTATCCGGCATACAGCCAGATCGGGATCATAACGATGTACAGAAGGATGAATGTAGTTGGTCCTAAATATCCATCAGGAATATGCATGGTTTCACCGGAATAGAATAATTGCTTTTAGTTATAATAAACTGTCGATTTCGTAGCACTGGCTACTACGAATATATTTTTGTTTACGAAATTTTCTTATAACTTTACCATACTCTACACTCTGGATATGCAGGATGCGCTGTGTTTTATTACGTCTCCAAAAATATACAGAAGACCCGGGTACGATTTTTTTAAGGGACACACAACCGCGCATCCTTGCATCCTGTGTGAATGGCGTTGAGCATCCCTTAAAAAAGGGGATTGCACAAGAACCAACGGTTCGACCGAACGGGTGCTTTCCACAATGCACGGCATACTCCGTTAATTCCCCGCCTTTTCCGCATTCCCTCATTATCTATAAATAACCCTAACCCTCTTATCTACCACGTGATCCTGCTTTTGAGCGGGTTGGAGAATCCCCCATGAAAACAGGCTGTTTCTGTGTTGTGGATGTGCCATGAGATCGTTTGAATTACGGAAATTTGTGGCACCCGAACTGCTCTTTGGTAACGGAGCCCGACATTATGCCGGACGGTATGTAAAAAACTTCGGGGCAAAGAACGTACTGCTCGTCACGGATGAGGGCATAAGAAAAACCGGGCTTGTCGAAGAGATCGGTAACGATCTCACAGAATCCGGCGTCAGTTTTGAGGTATTCTCCGAGGTCATGCCCAATCCCCGGGCAGAAAATGTCATGCAGGGGGCAGAGTGCTTCCGGCAGGCCGGATGTTCTGCGCTCGTGGCCGTGGGCGGGGGATCGGTCATCGATTGTGCCAAGGGTATCGGCATTGTCTCTTCAAATAAACGGCCCATTACGGAGTTTGAAGGTGTGGATAAAGTGATCATACCACCTCCCCCCCTGATCTGTATCCCGACCACCGCCGGATCGAGTGCCGATGTTTCGCAGTTTGCCATCATCAACGACACTCAAAGGAAGGTCAAGATCGCGATCATCTCAAAGACTCTTGTCCCCGATGTCGCGCTCATCGACCCCGAAACCCTCCTCACCCTGCCCCGGAAACTTACCGCTTATACAGGTCTTGACGTGCTCACCCATGCGATCGAGGCGTACGTGTCCAACGCCAGTTCTCCCTTAACCGATCTCCATGCGCTCGAAGCGATTCGTCTTGTCGAACGGAATCTTGAAAATGCGGTGGAGCACCCCCGGGATCTTTCCCTGCGCGGGGAGATGATGCTTGCAAGCCTTAATGCCGGTCTCGCCTTCTCCAATGCGAGCCTCGGGGCCGTACACGCAATGGCGCACAGACTTGGCGGGTACCTTGACCTTCCCCATGGCGAATGCAATGCCCTCCTGCTGGAAACGGTCATTATGTACAATTATGCTTCAGCACCGGACCGGTACGACAGTATCGGTGAAGCGATGGGCTGCCCCGTATACACTGTATCTCAAAAGGAGCGGGCCGGGATGATTTGTACAGAAATCCACCGGCTCCGCACCGCCCTTGGTGTCGGGCAGACCCTCGGGGCTCTCGGGGTGAAAAAAGAGGTGATCCCGCTCCTTGCCAAACAGGCGATGCATGATGTCTGCATGGCGACCAACCCCAGGAATCCTATGAAAAGCGAGATCGAGGCACTCTATGAATCAGCCCTCTGAACAACCGGATGAGCGGGAACAAATGAGGGAACGGATCATTGGGATGGGGGAGACTTCGCTCCACAAAAGTTATTATCCTCTTCTCCAGGAACGGCTCGCCGACCTCGAACGGTTCCGGGCCCTCATCGATGAAACCAACGATATGATCCTGATGGTACAGACCCCGGAGAACCGGTGTGTGGATGCAAACCATTCAAGTTGTGCCCAGCTGGGGTACACCACCGCCCAGTTGTTCAGTATGGAAATATTCACTCTTCTTGCTCCCGAGAAATGCGAACAGTTCCGGAAGGCATTCTCAAAGGCCTCCATCAGCGGGACGCCCTACTGGGCCGACTTTGACATCGCGCGCGCGCTTTGCGTCAATCGCACCACGGCCACGACCGCCGTGGCGCAGTACACGGATCCCCACACGCTGACGGTTCAGTCCACGCCGCCGACCGGGCTGAGCATCGGTTCGAGCACGGGC
>JBEKTA010000167.1:0-2553 GCA_049516515.1 Methanoregula sp.
GCCGTGGATGAAACTGCAGATCCCGCAGGTGCGCTCGGCAACATAGACGTATTCGGTGAACTCCCGTTTCTCCACGAGTTTTTCAAGGCCCCGGTGGACGTACCCGATCGAGGGGATCACGTCCACGACCCGCTCGTCTTCCAACACGAGGTCGAGATGGATCGGTTCCGGCAGCACCGGGTGCTGGGGCCCGAACGGGACAGTTATTTGTTTTGACATGAGGTGTCCTCCTTGGTGATCGTAACGGTGAACGGATTTTTGATCGTCGTCCGGTAGAAATGCCCCTTAAAGTCGATGTTTATCCCGGCAACCGTGATGCCGTACAGGTCGTGGATCTCGTTCTCGTACACAAACGCCCCGAAGTAGACGCTGCTCACGCTCGGGACGACCGTGTCCTGCTTTACCGTGATGCGCAGGTTGGTGAGCACGAAATCCTTGTCGAAGACATAGTTGATCTCGAAGTCGTCGCCTCCTTTCGTGCATCCGATCTGGACGAGCCGGCAGCCGTCCGTTTTCATCTGCGCCGTACGGGCAACCAGTTCGTCGATGCCAATCGGGATCGTGGTCTGCTGATCAAGGGTCATTTACGCACCTCCTGCGGGTTTTTCAAAAGCCGCAACCGGGGCCGGGTGCTCTTGCGGGGCGCCCGTCACCATGGCAGCCCGCTTTCCCTCAAGGATGCCAAGGGCAGTCACGATCCCGTCGATGATCGACTCGGGGCGGGCGGCGCAGCCGGGCACGTAGACGTCGACCGGGATGATCGTGTCGATCCCGCCGGCCACGTTGTAGCACTCCCGGAAGATGCCCCCCGAGGTGGCGCAGATGCCGATCGCCACGACCACCTTCGGGTCCGGCATCTGGTCGTAGATGTTTTTGATCACGTACTTGTTCTGCTCGTTCACCGAGCCCGTCACGACAAAGATATCCGCGTGCTTGGGGTTCCCGGTGTTGATGATCCCGAAGCGCTCCACATCGTACATGGGCGTCAGGCAGGCGAGGATCTCGATATCGCAGCCGTTGCAGCTCGATGCGTCGTAGTGGATGAGCCAGGGGGATTTTTTCAGGTATGTCATTTCAGACCCTCCCGATGAAGTATAAGGCCGCGATATTGAGTGCACCGAGGATGAGGGCAACCGCCCACGAACTCTTCACGGCAAGCTGCCACTTCACCCTCGCGTTAACGTTATCGATGGCAAGTTCGAGCAGGTAGACGATGATGATGGCGAGGATACCAAGGACCGGGCTTGCCGCAAAGAACAGGTACACAAAACCCAGCAGGAAGACCACTTCGTACCAGTGGGTAACCTCGATAAAGCCGAGCGCCGGGCCCGAGAACTCGGTCGTGACCCCCTTGACGATCTCCTGGTGGGCGTGGTGCGAAGTCGAGATATCAAAGGGCGACTTGCGCAGCTTGATCGTCAGGACGTAGACAAAGCCTAGGAAAACACCCGGCAGCAGGATGAAGATCAGCCCCGGAAAGCCGGCGATATCGCTCACGTTAAAGGACTTTGTGACCACGTACATCCCGACCGCGGCAAGGAGGATCATCGGCTCGAAGGCCATGATCTGGATCAGTTCCCGTTCCGCACCGATATGGCTGTACGGGGAGTTTGCCGCGTAGGCTCCGAGAACCAAAAAGACCTCGGCAAGCGTGAGCGCAAAGATCACGAGAAGGAGGTTTCCGCCGGCAAAGAAGAGCGCTCCCGTGAAGATGGCGAAGATAAAGTAACTGAGCACGTAGAAGCGCTGCGTCTCGTTGACCACGGCATCCTCTTTCTCGAAGAGCTTGCCCACATCGTAGAACGGCTGGAGGATCGAGGGGCCGACCCGGCCCTGCATGTGGGCGGTAATCTTGCGGTCGATACCAGCGATAAGACCGCCGATGACCGGCGCGAGCAGGATGAACACAACGGCCCCGGCAAGGGAGATCATAGGATCCCTCCGCCGACGAGCGCAGCAGCAAACATGATCACGATAAAGACCGAGCAGAGACAGACGCCGGCCCTCGCAAGCCTGACCTCACCAAACCACGGGCTGACATAGTAATTGGCCAGTTTCATCTCGGTCCGCACGCCCAGTGAACTCGAAAAATGCATGTCCGGCGTCGTTACCACCCCTCCCATGTACGGCGGGAGGGTCCGGTGTTTCCGGTGGGGAAGGAGGATGCTCAGGGGCAAGAGGACGATCAAGAACAGCATCATGACCATGATGATGATGTTGTCCTGCGAGAGCATGGCCATGGTGCCGTAGTTCGCGAGCAGGAACGGCTCGATGAGGATGCCGGATATGAGCGGGAAGATAAAGCAGGTGACTGCGGTAAGCCCGGCAAGCGAGACAAGCGCCACCCACTCGTTTTTATCGACAGCACCCTCGACATTCTGTGCATCCGGCGTGATCACGAGCAGTTTTCCCATCCATTTCGCCCAGAAAAAGAGCGTGAGGGCGCTCCCGAAGATCAGGATCACGACAAAGACAAGGCCGAACGGTGCGTCAATGAATGCCTGGATCGCCGCCCACTTGGAGATCAGCATGCCGAACGGTGCAAGGAACATG